>JAHEXU010000023.1:18580-27901 GCA_023251975.1 bacterium
ATCAGCCCGCCGCCGAGGATGCCGCGCAGTGGCGACGACTGCGCGAGGCCGGGGCGATCCTGCTCGGTCGCACAACCTTGCCGGAGCTGGCGATCTGCGGTTTTACCGAGACCGATGGCTACGGGATCACTCGCAACCCGTGGGACAGTTCCCGCAGCCCCGGTGGCTCCAGCGGAGGCTCGGCGGCAGCGGTTGCCGCCGGTCTGGTCGGTGCTGCATCGGCCTCCGACGGCGCTGGCTCGATTCGGATCCCTGCTGCAAACTGCGGTCTTTTTGGCCTCAAGCCACAGCGCGGCCGGGTTAGTCTCGCACCGCTACCCAACCATTGGACCGGCCTCTCCGTCGCTGGCTGCGTCGCTCGCCGAGTTGTGGACACGGCGCTTTGGATGGACATCGTCAGCGGCGCTGAGCCCGGTGACGCCGACGTTGCCAAGCCGATGACCTGCAGCTTTAGCGAGGCGGCGAGCGCCGATCCGGGCCCGCTTCGACTCGCCTGGTCGGTCAAAGGGGTTCGGGCAATGGCGCCGCCGATCATCAGCGACGAGGTGGTCGCGGCGGTCAATCGAGTCGTCTTTGAGTTTGATCAGCTCGGCCACACCGTGACCGAATCGAACCCCGCCTGGGGCCAGATCGGCAATAACCTGGCGCCCCGCTATCTGCGCGGGATCGCCGACGATTTCAAGGCCGTGCCGTTCCCCGGTCGACTTGAATCGCGCACCCATGGCTTCGCCCGGCTCGGCCGCGCCATCCCCGATTCGCTGATCCGTCGCTGCCTGCGCGAGGAGGCGGTCGATCAAGCGAGGGTCTTCGCGATCTTCGATCAGTTCGACGCGCTGATCATGCCGACCACCGGCGAGCCGCCGATCGAGGTCGGTCGCTGGGCTGGCGCGGGCGCGATTCGCACCGTGCTCGGAATGAGCCGCACCTACCCGTTCGCCGCCCCATGGAATCACCTCGGCAATCCCGCCGCCTCGGTTCCCGCCGGGCTAACCGCCGACGGCCTGCCCCTCGGCGCCCAAATTGTTGTCCCCCCAGGTCGAGAGGATGTCGCCCTCATGCTTGCCGCGCAGCTTGAAGCTCGCACCGAGTGGCATTCCCAACGGCCTGAGATTGCTAGTCAGCGCTAAACAGAGTTTTGAACGCCGCCGCCGCTCCGATAAACTGCGGGTGCGAGTCGCTTCGATGGGATCTGGGGTGACTAGGGTGTCTGCCGTGTCAGGTGATCACTTCAGTGCGACGATGACGCCCGCAGCCGCGGGGACCGGGCGCCTGCCCGCGGATGAGACCGAGACCGAACTCGAGATCCTCGTTATCGAGGACGAGTTCGACCACGCCGACCTGGTCGAGCAGATGCTGGCGCGCGGGCTCGAGATCCCGCACCGGATCGCCCGCTTTGAGACCCTCGAATCCGCCCGCGAGGCGGTTCGCGAGACCGATGGCTTGATCATTCTCGACCTCGGTCTGCCCGACACCGACGGCCTCGAGACGCTGCAGGCGATCCAAGAGCTGAACGGTGAGGTCCCAGTCGTTGTCTACAGCGCCACCGACGGAATCGCGATGGCGGGCGATGCGGTCCGACGAGGCGCCCAGGACTTCCTCGTCAAGGGCCACGCCGACGGCCACGCACTGGCCCGGTCGGTTGCCTTCGCGGTCGAGCGAAAGCGGGTCGAGCTGGAGCTTGCCCACCTCGCCAACCACGACCCGGTGACCGGCCTGCCAAACCGGGCCGGGCTGTATGAGGCGCTGCGGTCGGCGATTGCGCGGACCACCCGAAGTGGCGCATCGGTTGGGCTCTTGTTCATCGACATGGACAACTTCAAGGCGATCAACGACACCTGGGGCCACGAGATCGGCGATCGGGCGCTGAAGACTGCGGCGGCACGGATGGGGGAGTGCGTTCGCGATGGCGATTTGCTGGCTCGCCTGCACGGCGACGAGTTCGCGATCCTGTGCGACGGAGTCGCCGGTCCGCACGAGCTTGAGCCGCTGGCTCGGCGACTTGCCGAACGGCTGAAGGGACCGGCCCGGCTCGGCCCCGCCGAGGTCTCGCTGAGCGCCAGCATCGGGATCGCGATCTCCGATGCCGCAATCCCGGTCGACGAGCTGATCGGCCTTGCCGACGGCGCGATGTATGAGGCCAAGCGCGATCCACTCAGCGCTTACAGCTTCGCCGCGGAGTTGCCGGCGCCGCGCCCGGCTCGGGAGATGATCAGCCTTGGCGAGAGCCCGATCGGCGAGCTGTTGGCGGGCTTCGAGCCGCTTTATGACGCTGCCGAGCGGCACCTGATCGGGGGTGAGATCGTCGCCTGTCGGCGCGGCGACGACGGCGCTTCGGTGCTTGGCCTCGAGGAGTCGGCGATGGCCGAACTCGACGCAATCACGATGGTTGAGCTCGGTTTCGCGCTGATCCGCGCCGCCTTCGCCGAGATCCCCGACTCGCTGTCGCGCCTCAACTTCAACGTCACCCTTCCGGCCAAGGTGCTGACCGACGAGCGGATGTTGCCGGGTCTGGCCGACGGGTTCGGCGCCCTCGCTATCCGCCCGCAGTGTCTCGGCGTCCTGAT
Organism: bacterium; assembly: GCA_023251975.1. Lineage (GTDB taxonomy): Bacteria > Actinomycetota > Thermoleophilia > Solirubrobacterales > 70-9 > JAHEXU01. Next base: position 21,145 of record JAHEXU010000023.1, read on the forward strand.
CGGCGGCGGTCTCTCGGCGGCCTCGCTGCCCGGTCTCGCAACCCTGGCTGAGGAACTGCGTGGGCACGGTATTCGGGTCGGCATCGACGGCCTCGGCGGTGAGCGCGCCTCAATCGTCGCCTTCGACAAGATCGGGCCGCAGTTCGCGCGACTCGACCCGCGGATCTGTCGGTCTGGCGCTGGCGGCCGGATTCGCGCCGCCGCAGCTGGAGTCGCCGACGCCTACTCGCTGGAGACGATCGCGGCCGGGATTGAAGACGACGCTACCGCTGCCGAACTCGTCGCGGTCGGATGTGATGTCGTCCAGGGCTACCCGCTCCCCGGCCCGTTGACGATCGAGCAGTTCCTCGCGGCCGCGCTCCCTGGGTAGGGGCACCCTCGACGCCGCGGCCAGGGACCAATCGATCGCAGCGGTGCTGACAAGCGCAAAGCCGGGCAGCGAGCAGGCGCGGTGGCGAGGCGAGTCCGCGATCGCAGCGCTATTTCGGGCCTGCGGCGGTGCCGCGTCCGCGGCGCTGATCGGGCGCGTAAAGCCGCGGTTGTTGTTGCGTGAGCCCTAAACTCATTGCCCTGATGGCCCCGCCGCAGCCGCACACTTCGCCCGCTGGCGCCGCTTCGACGATCGAAGGTGAGCGCCCGGTCCGCTTCGAGACTCTGTCCGGGCACCCGATTAAGCCGCTCTACGGCCCCGAGGAGCGGCTCGGCGTCGACCCGGCCGCCTCCGAGGGCCAGCCCGGCGAGTACCCGTTCACTCGCGGGGTTTACCCGTCGATGTATCGCGGCCGCCTCTGGACGATGCGCCAGTTCGCGGGTTTCGGGACCGCCGAGGAAACCAACCAACGCTTTCGTTACCTCCTAGAGCACGGTCAGACCGGCCTCTCGACCGCCTTCGATATGCCGACCCTGATGGGCTTTGACTCCGACAGCGAGCGCAGCCTCGGCGAGGTCGGGGTCGAGGGGGTGGCGATCGATTCGGTCGACGACATCGAGACGTTGTTCGGCGGTATTCCGGTTGACCGGGTCACCACCTCGATGACGATCAACGGCCCCGCAGCGATTGCGCTCGCCTACTACGTCGTCAACGCCGAGCAGCAGGGGATCTCGCCCGCCGCCCTCGGCGGCACCATTCAGACCGACATCCTGAAGGAGTACATCGCCCAAAAGGAGTGGTGTTTTCCGATCGAGCATGCGCTGCGGATCGTCACCGACATGGTCGAGTGGTGCAGCGCCGAGATGCCCCGCTGGCACCCGATCTCAATTTCGGGGTATCACATCCGCGAGGCCGGATCGACCGCCCAACAGGAACTCGCCTTCACGCTCAAAAACGGGTTCACCTACGTTGAGCGGGCGCTGCAGCGGGGCCTCGATATCGATAGCTTCGCGCCCCGCCTTTCGTTTTTCTTCAACGCTCAGATCGACTTTTTCGAGGAGATCGCCAAGTACCGGGCGGCGCGTCGGATCTGGGCGCGCGAGATGCGCGAGACCTACGGCGCGCTCCGCCCGGAGTCGTGGCGGATGCGCTTTCACACCCAGACCGCAGGGGTCTCGCTGACCGCCCAACAGCCACTGGTCAACATCGTTCGGACCACAATCGAAGCGCTCGCCGGAGTGCTCGGCGGCACCCAGTCGCTGCACACCAACTCCTACGACGAGGCGCTCGCCCTGCCGACCGAGCAGGCCGTTCGGATCGCGCTTCGCACTCAGCAGGTGATCGCTCACGAGTCCGGCGTCGTCAACACCGCCGACCCGCTTGGCGGCTCCTACTTCGTCGAGCAGCTGACCGACCAGCTCGAGGCCGCCGCCTACGGCTATTTCGCCCGGATCGACGAGCTCGGCGGGATGGTCGCCTCGATCGAGCAGAACTTCCCGCAGCGCGAGATCGCCGATGCCGCCTTCGAATACCAAGCCGACCTCAATCGCGGCGAGAAGATCATGGTTGGGGTCAATGACTTCGTCAACGATCAAGAAGACGAAATCCCGATCTTGCGGATCGACCCTGCGATCGAGCCGAAGCAGGTCGCCCGGGTAAAGGCAACCCGGGCTGGTCGTGATTCCGCAGCGGTCGAGGCTGCGCTGGCTCGGACCCGAGCCGGCGCCGCCGACCCGAACTCGAATCTGATGCCGGCCCTGCTCGACGCCGCCCGTGCCCGCGCCACCCTCGGCGAGACGGTCGCGGCGATGCAGGATGTCCTCGGCACCTACACAGAGACCCCGGTGTATTGAGCTACGGAGGGGGACCTTTGGGGAAATAGGTCGCCCGCAACTACCTCGTCAGCGCCGAGCAGCAGGGATCTCGTCCGCCGCCCGCGGCGGCGCCATCCAGCCCGACATCCTGAAGGAGTAGATCGCCCAATCGACTTTTTGAGGCGTCGCCAAGTACCGGGCGGCGCTTTCACGGCCACACGCCGGCGTCTCGCTGACCGCCCGACTGCCGCTCGACCCGCCACGTGCATACCTGGTATACATACTGAGTATGTCGATCAGAGACGGAATCCTCGCCTTGCTCCAAGAGCGTCCCAGCTACGGCTACCGGCTCCGCGCCGAGTTCGAGCAACGGACCGGCGCCACCTGGCCGCTCAACGTAGGTCAGGTCTACACAACCCTCGGAAGGCTCGAGCGCGATGGCCTGGTCGAGTCGGCAGGCGAGGACGCCGAGGGCCATGTCTACTACCGCTGTACCGAGGGCGGTGGCGCCCAGGCGCTTGACTGGTTTCGGACCCCGGTGTCGCGGCTCGACCGGCCACGCGACGAACTCGCGATCAAGATCGCGCTCGCCGTTCGCGCCCCGGGGGTCGAGGCGCTCGAGGTGATCCAGCGGCAGCGAAGCGAGACGATCAGTAGCCTCCGCGATTTGACGGCGTTGAAGCGCCAGGGTGGGGAGGAGGAGGTCGGTTGGACGCTGATCGTCGATGCGATGGTCTTCCAGGCCGAGGCCGAGGTGAGTTGGCTCGACCACTGCGAGGCTCGGATCAGGAGCGGCCTGCCGGATCCGGGGTCGAACGAACCTGATCGGGGAGGCGACGTTTCGCCGCGACCTGCCGCCGTCGCCGAGCGTGGAGGGAAGACCGATGAATAGTCGAGTCGGGGCACCGACCGATCGATCCGACGATGACCGTGCACCCGACGGCTCGCGCTCGACCCGCGAGTCGGTTATCGAGTTGCGCGGGGTCGGGCGGACCCACGGCGCGGGACCGGTCCGGGTGGTAGCGCTGCGCGAGGTCAGCCTGGTGCTGCGAGCCGGCGAGATGGTTGCGGTGATGGGCCCGAGCGGCTCGGGCAAGTCGACCCTGCTCAACATCGCCGGCGGGCTTGATCAGCCGGACACCGGCGAGGTGTTGATCGGGGGAATCGCGGTGGGGGACGTGTCCAGTCCGGCGACGGCGGCCCTGCGCCGCCGCGCCGTCGGATTCGTCTTCCAGCGGCTGAACTTGGTGCCGACCCTGACCGCGGCCGAGAACGTCTCGTTGCCGCTTGAGCTCGATGGGGTTCGGGCGGCCGCGGCCCGGCGGGTCGCGCTCGAGGCGCTCGAGGCCGTTGGGATCGTGCGGCACGCGGACGGTTTTCCGGACGAGCTTTCGGGCGGGATCGCGCAGCGAGTGGCGATCGCGCGGGCGATTGTCGGCGACCGCGCCGTGATTCTCGCGGACGAGCCGACCGGCGCGCTCGACTCGGTTGTCGGCGAGTCGATCATGGAACTGCTGCGGGGCTGCTGCGAGCGTGGTGCCGCATGCCTCGTGGTGACGCACGAGCCGCGCTACGCGGGCTGGGCAGATCAGGTGATATTCCTCCGCGACGGCATGGTCATCGATCAGAGCGCCCGCGTCGGTGTCGACTCGTTGCTGGACGGAGCGGAGCGGTGAGCGGCGCGTCGATTCGGGCAATCGCCCGGCCCGGGATGCGAGCGGCGAGGCGACGGCCGGCGCGCGCGCTGCTGGTTGTGGCGATGATCGCGCTTCCGTGCGCGGCGCTGACGGTGATCGACCTGGTCGCGCACGCCTCTGACCTCGATCCGGCGGCGCAGATCGAACGGGACCTCGGCCCGGCCGACGCCCTGATCACGCGCAGTTCTACGCGTGGGGAGTTCCAGATTGACGGGACCGCGACGCCGCAGTTTCGCTTTCACGGCCGTGGCAGCATGGCTCGGGGAGGGCAGCGGCTGCGCAGCCCGCTGGCGCTGCTGCCCGACGCAACCCGGCTGGTACAAGCGCGCACCGGCCACGTGGTCTTTGCCGAGGGAGAGGGGGTCGCCGTTGCCGAGCTTGTCTCCGCACCGTTGAGCGATCCACTCGTCTCGGGCCACTACACGTTGCGAGACGGGGCGTTCCCAGCGACCGATGCCGAGGTGGCGCTGAGCCCCGAGCTTGCGAGCGCTCTGAACGCGGACCCCGGCGACTGCGTCACCCTGCGCTCGGGAGTCGGCGGCTCCCTGCGGGTGAGCGGGGTCGTCGAGGATCCCGCGCAGCTCGGGCTGCGTATCGCGTATTCGCCCGCGGGACTGTCGGCGGCGAGCCGCCAGGGCCACTGGTATGCCGAGTTGCCCGGTCCGCTCGGCTGGGACGAGGTCGGCGCCCTGAATCGGGCGGGATTCCTGGCCGAGGCGCGTCGGATCGTCGGTCCCGGCCCGAAGGAATCCCCGTCGAGCACCGCGGCGGTTGGAGCGGCCGGCGTGGCGGGTGGGGCGCTGGTGGCCGCGATGGCGCTTTTGGAGATGGCACTGCTGATCGGCCCGGCGTTTGCGATCGGCGCCCGTCGCCGCCGCCGTGAACTCGCCCTGATCGCAGCAACCGGGGCCGATCCCCGCCAGATTCGTCGCGCCATGCTGGCCGAGGCGGGGGCGATTGGGCTCGCAGGCTCGCTCGCCGGTCTGGTGCTCGGCGGCGCCGTGTTTTTTGTCGCCCATCCCTGGTTCGAGTCGATTGCGGGCTCGCGCTATGGCGCGCTCGATCTGCGGCCGATCGAGCTGGCGGCGATCGGTTTGATCGGGGTCGCAATCGCCCTGCTCGCCGCGGTGGTTCCGTCGCGAGCTGCGGCGCGTCGGAATCCGCTTGCCGAACTTGGCGAGCACCGGGCGCGGCTCTCGGACCCGCGGGTGCCGATTGCGATCGGGCTCACCGCAGCGCTGCTGGGTGTCCTTCTGATGGTGGTCGCGGTCGAGCAACGCCATGCAGAGTGGATCGTCGCGGCGGCGGCGCTGGTCCAGGCCGGCGGCGCGATCCTGGCCCCGTTGATCCTCCTCGCGGTTGGCCCGCTCGCCCGCCGGCTTCCGCTCGCGCCGCGGATTGCCTTGCGGGAGGCAGCTCGCAATCGCTCCCGCACCGGCCCGGCGCTGGCCGCGATCATGACTGCGGTCGCTGGCGTCGCGCTGGCGCTCGTGGCCGTCAACAGCTACGGCGCTGGCACCGCCAACATGTCGGCATCCCCGCTGCGCCCGGGCCAGTCTCTCGCCGAGCTCCCCGCCTCCCTGTCCGATCATCCCAAGCGGATCGAGGCCGTGGCGACCGCGGTAGGCCGGGAGCTCCCGGTCGACGGGATCTCGCGGGTCGGAATCGCTCGTTCGGCGAGCTGTCGCAGATGCGCCGGCGGATCCGGGGTGCTGCTCTCCGGGGCGATTCGGTGCGGGCAGGGGCGAGCGCGAGGCGACGTTCGCGAATGCCTCGGCGAGGTTGCGAACGAGACGATCGACGCCGGGTTCAGGGTTCCCGACTCAATCCTGATCGACAATGGAAACGCCCTCGCGGCGATCAGCGGGCGTAGCGATGAGGGCGCTGAGCGGGCGCTTGCCGGTGGCGAGGCGGCGATCGTGTTCGACGAGCGGCTGCTCGATCGGACCGGGCGCCTATGGCTCGCAAACGAGGGCAGGTCTGGCACGAAGACGCTGACCGCGGTGCCGGGGCACCTCGTGCGCGGCGACCCTCACAGCTCGATCTCCGCTGTGTTGCCACCGCGGCTTGCGCGCGCCGCCGGGCTCGTGGCGGTCCCGGGATTGATCACCGAACCTGCCGCGGTCCCGAGCATCGAGCAGGTGGCCGATGCGGAGGCCGCGCTGCGGCTCGCAACCGGCAGCGTCGCATCGCTGGAGACATCCCAGATCCCTGCGGTTGATCTGCCCCTGCTCGGCCTGCTCGGCCTGGCGCTGATCGTCGCAGTCGGGGCGACGACGATGGTTACCGCGCTCGGCGCCTCGGAGGCGCGCCACGATCGCGCCACCCTCCGCGCGCTCGGCGCTGCGCCGACGGTAGTGCGCCGCACCGCCGCGTGGGGCGCTGCGATCATCGCGGGGATCGGGGGAATCGTCGGGGTCCTAGCCGGAGCGCTACCCGGGATCGCCGCCGTCAGCGTGGGACTTGTGCAGGGCACCGATCGGGCTCATGTCCCGTGGGAGCAACTGATCGCGCTGGCGATCGTATTGCCGCTCGCCGCCGCGCTCGCAGCAGCGCTGATCACCCGCACCCGCCTCCCGCTCGAGCACCGCTTGGATTAGTTAGGGCTCGATCGCCTCGCGGATCAGTCGATCGCCCAGACTTCGCCGTAACTCGTGCTGGCGATTGCCGCGCAGCCAGATCGCCCGACCGAGGTTGGCGACGAGCGCGACAGGATTTCGCCCGCCCGGCGACGATCGCTTGCGGAGCCAACTGGCGGAGTCGGTTTGAGGCTAAACTCGCCGCGCCGCCATGATGAGTGAGCGAAAAATCCGAGTTGTCGTTGCCAAGCCGGGCCTCGATGGGCACGACCGCGGTGCCAAGATCATCGCCCGGGC
>JAHEXU010000194.1 GCA_023251975.1 bacterium
CACCGAGGAGGGCGCCGCCTCACCGGGGGCGCCGCCCCCCGAGCACGCTCACGATCACGGCCACGGCAACGATCACGCCTAGGTCGGCGCCGGGCCGAACAGGTCCTCGTCGGCCGGGCGGCGCAACGAAATCGCCCCCGGGCCGTCGTCGCGGCTGACCTGATTGGCGAGTCCCGACACGATCACGACCGGTAGCCCGGCCGCCTTGTCGCGGCACAGCTCGGCGGCGGCGGCGATCTGGTCGGCCACCGCGATCTCGGTCGCGGCGAGCGGACGCCCGTCGCGATCCCGGCGTCCTCGCCAGTCGGCGAGCGCGACCACCCCGGCGAGGCCGATTGCGACCTCGGTCTGGCCGAGCCGCCACGGTCGACCGAAGCTGTCGCTGATCAGGACCCCGGGGGCGCTGCCACAGAGCTCGCCAAAGCGGCGCCGGACTGCCCGGGCCGAGCCGTCGGGGTCTGCGGGGAGGAGCAGGACTCGGCCCTCAGCGCCGCTATTGGAGGCGTCGATCCCGGCGTTGGCGCAGACCAGACCGTGCCGGGTCTCGACGATCAGGGCGCGTCGATCGGCCCGCACAACCGCCCGCGACTCGGCCAAGACGAGGCTGACCAGGCGTGGATCGCGATCGATTTCGGCGGCCATTGCGCGGGCCTCGGGGCTCGGCTCGACACTGCCGAGATCGACCGCTCGGCCTTCCGCCTTCGAGACGATCTTCTGGGCGATCACGACGATTTCGCCATCGCGCGGGGCTCGGATCGCGGCGATCAGGGCGGCGATGTCCTCGCCTGGTTGGACCTCGCCGATCCCCGTCAGGGCCTCGAAACGCGGACCGCTCATCGAACCGACCCCGGCGCCAGTTTGAACTCGATGTGGGCCAGGACGGCGGCGGTCGCGGGCGCTGCCCCGGGCCGCTCCCGGAGGCGTCGGCGCAGCTCGTCGAGATCGTCGGGTCCGTCGAGGTCGAGCTCCATCGAGCTGCCCTCGAGCGCCTGCGCCGAGACTCCGGCGGCGGCGGCGCGGGCGAGGTGTCGGCGCCGACTGCCCGGCCCGAAGGCTGGCTCGATCGCATCCGGCGGGGTTAGCACGAGCCCGTTGGTGCCGCTGCCGTGGCGGTCTGCCAGGACCACCACCGCGGCACCGGGGCGTCGCAACAGCGCCTCGACCTCGGCCGCCTCGAGCAGCGGGCAGTCGCCAGCTAAAAGCGCCAGTCGCGAAAACCCGGCCGCGATTGCCGCCTCGACCCCGGCTGCGGCGGCGGCGCTGTGGCCGGGCCGATCGTCGACCGCGACCGCCCCGATCCGCGCCCCGAGTCGCAGTGCCAGTGGCTCCGAGCTGACCATATAAACCTGCTCGACCAGCTCGCAGCGACCCAGTTGGGCGATTACGTCGGCCAACATCGCCGCTGCCAGCTCGCTTCGATCGACCGCGCCGAGCGCCTCGCCGAGCCGCGACTTGGCGGCGTCGAAGCGCTTCACCGGCAGCACCACCGCGGCGCGGATCGCCCCTGCCCCCGCCGTTTTCGCGGCGGCATTGCTCATCGCAGGCGGGCCAGCTCGGCGCCGAACTCCAAGACCGCTTCGGCGAGGCGCCGCCGTCCCGCCCGACCGTCCATCAGGCTGTCGACGGCGCGACTCGGGGGGTTCGGCGGCGGCGCTTCGGGGTCGGCAGAATCGACCACCAGTCCGTCCAAGAGCGAGCCGTATAGCGCCACGATCCCGGCCGCCGAGACCGGTTGGCCGCACGCCGCCATGAACTTTTCGGTCGGTCCCTTGACCACCTTGCCAGCGACAAACGGGCTGACCGCGATCACCGGGGCGCCTGCCGCCGCGAGCGCCTCGCGCATCCCGCCCACCGCCAAGATCGGGCCGATCGAGATCACCGGGTTGGAGGGGCCGATCACGATCAGCTCGGCGGCGGCGATTGCCGCCAGCACCTCGGGGCTCGGTCGGGCCGCCTCGATCCCGTCGAGTCGGACCTCGAAGACGGCGGGCTCGGCACGGTCGCGGATCAGGTACTCTTGGAGGCCGCGCCAACCCGCCGCGGTCCGTACCGCGGTTCGAACCGGCTGGTCGCACATCGGCAGGATCTTCGCCGCCACTCCGAGAGCCGCCGCGATCGAGGCTTGGGCTTCGGTCGGACGCGTCCCGTCCGACAGGGCGATTTTTCGTACCAGACAGGCGGCAAGGTCACGGTCGGAGAGTCGAAACCATTGCGGCGCCCCGAGTTCGACCATCCGGGTGTGGGTCGTGAAGCTGTCGCCCGCGATCCCCCAGCCGCGTTCGGCGTCGATCTCCCCGCTCAGCCACCAGGTGACCAGGTCGGGGTCGGGGGATACGTGGACCCCGAGGATCTCGATGTCGTCGCCGCTGTTGGCGATGGCGCTGAGATCGGCGCCGATCAACTCCTGCAGGCCAGCCGCCAGCTTGGCGCCGCCGGTGCCGCCGGTCAAAACGACCACCCGCATCGTGGCTCAGCCCCAGGGGTCGCCGTCGGGTAGGCCGCTCAGCTTGAGGCCAGCATGGGCCTTGTAGCGAACGTTGATCGAAATCAATAGCGGTGTGATCTGCTCGACGATCCGGGCGATCTCAAGCGGCCCGGCGTTGACCGCCCGCAGCCCCTCGATCCGCTCGATCAGCGTCGCGACCGGTGCCTTGTCGGCCTTGCGGTCGCCGCAGATCAAGACATCCTCGTCGAGTTTCGCCGACGGGTCGGCAAGCTTCGGCGCCCCGACGGTGTGGAGCGCCGCAACCACTGCCACCCCCGATGGGACCATCTCGGCCGCCTGCTGCGCCGCCGATCCCTGCCAGACCACGAGCGATCGGGTCGCCTTGCCGCCGACCGCCGCCGCCAATGGAACCGTGCAATCGACCAGCGTCTGTCCAGGCTCGAGCGCGTAGCGAAGGTTGTTCAGCGTCTCCGATTGTGCTCGAAACGGGACCGTCAAGAAGACGATCCGGGCGCGCTTTGCCGCCGTCTCGTTGTCAAGGCCCTCGACCTCGGCGCCGGGAACCGTTTGGCGGATCCGCTCGGCTGCCTCGACCGCCCGCTCCGCCTCGCGCGAGCCGATCACGACCGCCACCCCCGCCGCCGCCCAGCGCACCGCCAGTCCGTAGCCGAGCGCCCCGGTCCCCCCGATGATTACGGCCGTCGTCGTCCCCTCGGCCCGCTCGGTCGCCGCGCTCCCGGCCGCGCCCCCGGCAGCGCCCCTGGTCTTGTTGTCGTCTTCGCTGCTCATCGCCTCAGGCGCGCCAGTCTGTCAGATCGCGCGCCCGCTCCTCGGCGACCGGTCGGGTTGGTTGTCGCTACCCTGCGCCGCGATGTCCGTCGAGCAATCAGCCCGCTCAGCCGCTTCGTCGCTGCCGCGCTCGGTTCGGGTTCGCGAGGTCGGGCCGCGCGACGGCTTCCAAAACGAACCGGAGGTGATCGCGACCGCCGACAAGCTGCGGCTGATCGAGTTGCTGTTGGCGTCCGGGATCGAGCGGCTCGAGTTGACATCGTTTGTTCGCCCCGACGTGATCCCACAGCTCGCCGACGCCGCCGAACTGCTCGATTCGGTGCGGCGGCCGGAGGGCCGCGACTGCTCGTTTTCGGTCCTGGTGCCAAATCCGCGCGGCCTTGAGCGGGCGCTGCAACACCTGCCGAACTTCGACGAGATCAGCGTCTTCCTGTCGGCCTCGGAGACCCACAACCGTCACAACGTCAATCGCTCGATCGCCGAATCGCTGGCCGGACTGGAGAAGACGATCAATGATGCCCGGGCCGCCGGGCTGCGCTGCGAAGGGGTGATCGCGACCTCGTTCGGCTGTCCCTATGAGGGGCGGGTGGAGCCGGAGCGGGTGTTCGAGATCGCGGCCGCGTTGGTTGAGTTCGGTTGCGTCGAAATCGGCTTCGGCGACACCACCGGGATGGCGAACCCGCTGCAGGTCGGCGGCTTTTACCGCGCCGCGTTCGAGCGCTTTGGTGGCGCCGAGATCGAGCTGACCGCCCACTTCCACAACACCCGAGGCCAGGGGCTGGCCAACGTTTTGGCGGCACTTGGGGCCGGGGTCTGCTCGTTCGAGTCGAGCTTCGGCGAGCTCGGCGGCTGCCCGGTCCCGGCTGGCTCAACCGGTAACGTCGCCAGCGAGGATCTGGTCTCGATGCTGCACGAAATGGGAATCGAGACCGGAATCGACCTCGACGCCCTGTTGGTTGCATCGCGGGCGGTCGAAGCGACCTTGGGGCGGCGGCTCGGGGCGCACCTGTTGCGGGCCGGCCCGGTCGAGTGGCAGCACCGATAAGATCGCCGCGATCCGATGAGCAACCTCGCCGACGCCTTTATTGCCGCCGTTTCCTGCCGCGACGCGGATGCGCTGCGCGCCACTCTGGCCGCCGAGGTCCGCTTCTTCAGCCCGGTCGTCTTCAAGCCCTACGAGGGCGCCGAGTTGGTTGGGACGATCCTCGCCGAGGGGGCGATGAAGGTATTCGAAGACGACTTCACCTACCTGCATCGGTTCGAGGATTCGACCCGGCGAACCGCCGCCCTGGTGTTCCGTGCGACCGCCGCCGGAAAGCTCCTCGACGGCCTCGATCTGCTCACGTTCGACGGCGACGGTCAGATCGTCGAACTGCGGGTGATGGTCCGACCGATCAGCGCTTTGCAGGCGCTGGCAGGCGCCATGCAGGAACGATTTCAGGTGCTGGGTCTGCTTCCCGGCTGACGATTCTTCGCAGTTGCAGGACTTCTACGGGGACCGCGTCGGATTGTGCGCCGGTCGAGATTAAAGCCGGAGCCGAGTCTGGCCGAATGACTGATCACGACGTGAGATAGTGGTATTGACGGCGACCAGCTTGGTACGGGAGGACGGCGTAATGGATCAGGACAACATCGACCGCATTCGGGGGGCGAGCTTCACGATCGCCCGTAAAGGGTATGAGAAGCGCGAGGTGGAGCGCTTCCTCACCAAGATCGCGGACTGGCTTGAGACCGGTGGCGGCGACGAGGCACGGGCCGGGGTGGTGCGTCGCGAACTCGAACGAGTCGGCGAGCGGACCGGGCAGATCCTAATCGAGGCCCACGAGTCCGGCGAGGAGCTGCGGGCGGAGACCCAGGCAGAGGTCGTTGCGCTACGCGAGAAGGTGCGAGTCGAGGCCGAGTCGATGATTGCCGAATCCGACGAGTACGCCGCGAAGACCCGGACCGACGCCGACAACTACAAGCAGGCGACCCACGGCGCCGCCGACGACTTCAGTACCCGAACCCGTGGCGAGGCCGACCAATACTCAGCCGAGCTGCGCGCTCAGGGCGAGTCCGAGGTGAAGGAGATCCGGACCACCGCGGTCGAGGAGTCGCGACGCCTGGTTACGTCCGCGGAGGCGAAATCGCAGCGGATCGTTGCCGAAGGAACCCAGCGTCGTCGCGATGTCGAGGCGGTGATCGGAGACCTGATCGAGCGCCGCGACGCCGTCCTCGGCGACATCGAGAAGCTGACCGGGGCGCTGCGTTCGACCGTCGGCAGCCACGCCGCGGAGCGGTTCGACACCCCCGAGGTGTTCGACCCGGCGGAGCGAACCGGCGCTCGTCCGAGTCCCGCCCCGAGTCCCGCCGGAAAGGCCGCCGCCAACGCCGCCGCCAGGCCCGCTGGCAACGCTGCCGCCAAGCCCGCCGTGGCGCCGGAGCGCGAGTCGGAGCCCGCGCCGAGCCTGCTCGCCTCCCAGGGTTAGCAACCCGCGGTTTATCGGTTCATCGGTTCGTAGGGCGCCGGGCGCGGTGGCTGGGAGTTGATAGCGGAGGTTCACCAGCGTGGTCGGCGCTGGTCGCCGTAAAGGTCCCCGCGCACCCCTCGCGGGCCCCCCTCGAACACCTGAACTCCGGGTCACGACCCCACCCGAGGCAACCGTGATCGAGCCGCTCGCGAGCGTCAGTGCGGCTGGGGGTCCGGCGCGATTAATCGCGGTGTTGCGCCCTTGCGGGTCGAAGCAGCCGTCGAACTCGAAGACAGCTCGCGGTGTAGCAGTCGTTGCTATGGATGTTGAGGTCGAACTTGCCCGTCCCGTCGACCAG
>JAHEXU010000195.1 GCA_023251975.1 bacterium
TCTGAACGACGGGGAGCCGGGGCTCCGGTTCGCTTGGTCGGGCCTCCGACACCGAGGGGCGGATTCCTGTTTGGGTCCCTAAGGTTGCGAGCCGCACGAGAATGGAAAGGGATCGCGCAAATTGGGTATACCTATCAACGGCTGGGATGGCTGGGAAAGGACGCTCGCCGGGTCGGGGTTCTTCTCGCCCATCCGATTCTTAGCGTCATCGTTGTCTCGACAGCTCTTGCCGCCGCGAGATACCCGCGAGATACCAACGTTGGGATGGCGGCTACTCGGTCTTTCAGTCGCGGGTTTGGTACTCGTTCGATCAGGGCCGACGCGCGTTTGCCATCAGCCAACCAGATTTCCTCCAGCTCTCGGGTAATGGAACCACGCACTATCCAGGCTAGCGTGGGAGTCGGCGAAGACTCGGCTCCCTCGACGAACGGTGCGATCGTTGATTTGAAGTCGGCCAGCGTGTCCTTCGGCGGTGAGTTCGCCCTGCGCCCCACCTCACTTCGGCTGATGGATGGTACCGCGGCTGTGGTCAGCGGCCCAAGCGGCTGCGGCAAATCCACGCTCCTGCGTGTCGTCGCCGGCCTGCTTGGGCCTTCATCCGGAGAGGTCGCGCTCTGGCGCAACGGTGCCGGCCCGAAGGATCGACGAATCGGCATCACCCTCGAAGAGCCTCGGTTATGGCCGTGGATGGACGCGGCGGAGACAGTTGTTTGCACGGCTGGTTTGGGCGGTGTGCGCCTGCGAAAGCGCGAGGCGGTCTCCCTGCTCACAGAGCTAAATCTGGGTGATGCGACAAAGACTCGTGTATCAAAGCTCTCGCAAGGGATGGCGCGTCGCGTCCAGCTGGCAGGCGCTTTGGCGGTGGGTAGAGACCTGCTTTTGCTCGATGAACCGACTGCCTCGCTTGATTTGGAGAACGGCGCGGTGGTCTGGCGCTGCCTGGAGAATCGTCGGCTGGCTGGGACCCCGATCGTTATCGCGACGCATGATGATTCTTGGCGTGAGCACCTTCAGGCAGCTACTGTGATCGACCTGAGCCAGGCGTGATCGAGTTCCGTAGCGGGCTTCGGCTCGGTCGACGAGGAACGGTGGTCGGCATCGCCATCCTCGCGGCGATCGTCTGCGGCCTCGGCAGCTCGATCATGCAGGAGTTGGCGCACAGTCAGCGCAACTCCTACAACGACCAGAACGCGTACGAGGAGACGGTGCAACAGCGCTGCCTCGAGTCGGCTCGAAGCGAAGCTGCCAGATGCCCCATGCCTCACCCCGACGCGGAGTTTGCCGAGCGTACCGGTGAACTTGGCGCCCGTGCTCGTGGGCTTCAGTCGCTCGGTGGATCGATCGGCTGGGCACAGAGCTGGCTGTTGACCCTGATCGGTATCGCGGTCTTGGTGATCGCCGTTGCGGCCAGTTCCTCGGTTGACCTCGAGAAGGGTCGCCTTCTGGCTGGCTGGCATCCCCATCACCGGGCTCGCCGATCGTTCTTGGTTGCTGCGGCGGCGGGTCTTTGCGCCTCTGGGATCGTCGCTACGGGCGCGACCGTCGGCGCTGTGACGATGTCGTTGGTTGGGAGGCTCATATGGCCGCTGAACGGCGAGCCTGAGCACGCGAACGTTGCCGGCCTCGGTGACGTAGCGCTGCTGGGTCCCTCGGCGGGGGGTGTAGTCGGCCTGCTTGGCGTTATCGGCGTCCTCATCTTTGTCAGCTGGGTTTCGCGGAGGTCACTCGCCACCATCTTTGTTGGCGGCGGCATCTTTTCGCTCGCTGCGGCTGTCGGGACTTCACTTCCTGCATGGGTTCCCGGGGTTGCCCTCCCGACCACGGCAGGAATGTGGTTTCGCCATCGCGGGGAAGTCATCCACATCTGGAGCTGGCCGGACAAGCCAGGGGTTGGTCTTGATTCGTTTGACTGGTACACCTTTGGCGCAGCCGACCCGGGCGGTACCGCACTGCTCGGGGCGCTCGGCCTGCTTGTCGTCCTTTTGGCATTGGTCCCCTTGGCCATGCGCCGTAAGCTCAATTGAGATGGTGCCGAGGGTTCTCGCCGAGTTGCTGCGACTCTCGCGACAGGGCTGGGTCTGGGCATTCACAGCGGCGGTGCTCGTCGCGGGATCATGGGCGGCGCGGTGGAGCCCGAATCTGACGGAACTCACCGACCTCAGCGGCGCGTTCGCCGCGTCCGCGGTGCAGCCGGACCTCGAAGTTCTGCCAGCGAAGCGCTCGAAATCGCCGCGGTGCAGATGGCTACCGGCATGGGTGTGGTGATTGCGGCCATTCTCGCTGCCGCTGGCCCCGGATGCGATTTTGTTGACGGCTCGGCCGAGCTTCGCCGCGCCAATGGCACCGTCCTGACCAGGTTCGCGAGCAGAGTCGTGGCGGTGGCTGCGCTGCAATTCGTATGTATGGTCTTCGCGGCGCTCCTGCTGATCGGCGCTACCGCCATCGTTGCCCATCACAATGGCTACTCCCTGCGCCTGCTCCCCGGCAGCCTTGACATTCCGTTTGTGGCCACCGCCTTTGCGCTGGCAGCGGCCCAGGCAACCTGGGTCATCGCCGTGGTTCAGCGTCAGCAGACTCAAGCGACTCAGTTTGCTTTGCCGGTAGGGATCGTGGTCGTCGTGCTCCTCCTCAGCAGGCTCTTGCCGTATCCATTGACACCCGACAGCTGGCTGGGTCCGCTCCTGAGGATTAACGCGGATCGCCAACTGCACGACTTCTGGTGGAGCGTCGGTGGGAAAATCCTCTGGCCTTGGGGGAACTTGGTCCTCGTCGGACTTACCCTGGCAGCGGCGATTGCACTCGGCTTGCGTTTGGATCGGAGGGTTGACCCTAGATAATGCGATTGGGGCGCACCCGCGAAGCGCCCGGGCAGGTCAGGCGGATGCGGCCGCGGTTCAGTCTGGATCCCGAGGCTCGCGGCGCAGCTTTTTGCTAACTGAGCGGATTCGCTTTCCTTTAGACGAGGTTCGCGGGCCGAGCGTGAGGGTCGGGTCGGTATGACTCATTGATCACGAGCTTTGCGGCGTTGGGGCTAGTCACGTGATCGTGCTCCGTGGCTCGGCCTACGCGACGCTGCCGGCCGGAACCACCCAGTCGCAGCGCTGGCCGGTCACGGCGGCGATCAGGTCGAAGTCCTTGTCGTAGTGCAAGACTGCGAGGCCTCGCGACTCGGCAGCCGCCGCGACCAACAGATCGGGGATCTTGCGGCCACGTTGGCTCTGCTTGGCGAGCAACCGCTGGACCTGCAGCGCTCGCTGCACGTGTGCCGCGGTCGTATCGACCGCTTCAAACACGTCGAGGGCAGCGATCAGCCGGTCCCACTCCTCGTCGCTGCGTGCCGAGAAGCCCACCACCAGGTCACAGATCCGCGGGCGTGCCAGTTGCCCGTCAATCGCTTTTGGTTCGACGACTGCCCGAACCTCGCGCGTCGCCAGTCGCTTGAGCACGCTCGTGTCCACGAGCGCGCTCAGCGCCACGCGTCGGCCCGATCGTCGTGAATCGCGCCAGCCAGTACGTCCATTGACTCCGCGACACGACGGTCACGCTCCGAGGTCGCCAATCGCAACGCCTCGTTGACCGTGGCCTTGATCGTCGTCGTCCCGAGCTCCGCCCTCGCAGCACCGAGTCGGTCGTCGTCGATGTCGATCAGGTGCTTCGCCATAATCGCAGTATATACAAGGTGCTCGACGTATATCTAGCGGATGCGGGTTTCATCTGGCTACCCAAGGACCGTTCGGGCGCGCCTCGATGAGCCCTCAGCGCGGGCGCTCTCGGTCCTGAGGGGAGAGGGGCGCAACGAAGCCGAAGCCGTTCGCGCCGCCCTGGTCGAATCCGCCGGCCGTCCGCTTCGCCGCTCGAGCGTGCGGGCCCGAGGCGGCCGCGCTCGCCGCAGATTTGAACGACTCGGCTGCGCCCAAGGCGGTGCTGCACGAGATGGAGCAGCTCGGCGATCACTCGCTGGCATGACCCGGCGACATTGACGAGATCAGGCCACCACGGAGCGGGGGTAGCGGGTGCTGATCGGCGCTACCGCCAACATGGTTGCCCATCACAATGGCTACACCCTGCGTCTGCTCCCCGGCAACCTTGACATCCCGTTTGTGGCCACCGCCTCTGCGCTGGCGGCGGCCCGGGGAACCTGGGTCATCGCCGTGCTGCAGCGTCAGCGGACCCAAGTGACTCAGTTCGCTCTGCCGGTAGGGATCGTGGTCGTCTTGCTCCTGCTCAGCAGGCTCTTGCCGTATCCATCAATACCCGACGGCTGGCTGGGTCCGCAGATGGGGATTGACGCGGAGCCGCCAACTGCACGACTTCTGGTGGAGCGTCGGTGGGAAAATCCTCTGGCCTTGGGGGAATCTGGTCCTCGTCGGCCTTACTCTGGCAGCGGCGATTGCACCCGGCTTGCGTTTGGATCGGAGCGTTGACGGTCGATAGCGCGATTGGGGCGCACCCGCGAAGCGCCCGGGCAGGTCAGGCGGAGGCGGCCGCGGTTCAGTCTGGATCCCGAGGCTTGCGGCGCAGCTTTTTGCCAACCGAGCGGATTCGCTTTTGCTTTAAACGACGCTCGCGGGCCGAGCGTGAGGGTCGGGTCGGGTGCCGAGGCCTGGTCTCGGCGAGACCCTCACGGATCTTCTGGGCAAGTCGGCGGCGGGCC
Organism: bacterium; assembly: GCA_023251975.1. Taxonomy (GTDB): domain Bacteria; phylum Actinomycetota; class Thermoleophilia; order Solirubrobacterales; family 70-9; genus JAHEXU01. Next base: position 4,655 of record JAHEXU010000195.1, read on the forward strand.
GTGTCGCGGTTGCGGGCTTGCGAGCGGCTGTCCTGGGAGATGGCGGCGACGCGGGGGCCGTAGCGGCGCTGCAGCAGCTCGCGCTCGATCTCGCTCAGCGCGGTCGAAGTTGCAATTTCGAAGACCGCCTCGATCCGTGAGGCGGTTACGTTGGCGTGCTGTCCTCCGGGGCCGGATGACCGCGATGCGCGCAGCTCGATCTCGTCGTTTGGAATCGTCAGTCGCGGGTTGATCTCAAGCCCGTCGGCCATCAGCTCAGGCCGGATCGGTTCGGATCGCCTTGGTGGTGGTTCGGATCAGCTCGTGGATTCGCCCGATCGCCACCGTGGGATGGGGCGGACGCATCAGCCGCTGGGAGCACCGACCCTGGCTCGCGGCCACTCTGCTCACCGACGGCCAGCTTCGCCCTAGCCTGGTTTCGCCGTATCAGTTTGACGGCGACGAATTGCACCGGCGCAGCAAAGCCGAGCTGGGGCGCGCGTTTGGGGACGAGATTGGCGATGGCCACGCCGATGCTGACACCCCGGCAGCGAAAGCGCGAATGACCGCCACAAGTCGCGATCGGCCGCTGGTTCAAATGGTGGCGAGCTTTGCGGCGTTGGGGCTACCACGCCGCCAGAAGGCGTCGGCATCAAACAACCAGAGCCGAACCAGTGCAGTGGCGGCGATAGGATCGTCGGCAGCGATGGCGTGTTGCATTGTCCTTTCGGTCTTGGTCGCGGCGGTGCGGCGGCTCTGGTTCGCGCTGCCTGGGACCGGGGAGGCGCAGGATCCCGGGTTCGCGCCGCCGGCGCGACGTCAAGTCGGTGGGTTTGCCGCGTCGGCGGAGTTGCAGGTCGCGACGCCGACCGAGGTCGAGCCGAGTCAGACCGCGGTTGGCGGATCTGCCTGGCGCGGCTTCGCCGTCGCCTCGGGTAGCTACGCACTGATCCTCCCGATCCTCGCGGCCGCGGGGGCGGTGACCCTATCCGGCTCCGCGGTGGCGTGGATCGGACGAAGTGCTTTGTTGGCGCTCCTCGCGGCCGCGGCGCTGCTCGCGCCGGCTCGGAGCGCCGCGGGTCACCGCTCGACCCGGGCCGCCGACACGAACGCTCTATGTGCAGCCGGGGCCGCGCTTTGGCTTTGGGGTCTGCTCGACATGCACCTGTTCGGCCTGCTCGAGGTGGCGGGGGGCGCCGCGGGATGGGACATCGCCTTCCACGCGGTCGGGCCGCTACTGGCCGCAGCCGGCCTCTGGGTCGTTACCCGGACCGACCGTGACGGTCGGGCCCGTCGCCGGCACGCCGTCCCACCCGCCCGCGCTGAGATACCCGTCGGGGCGAGGAGTTGAGCGCGGCCGCAGTTCCGA
>JAHEXU010000024.1 GCA_023251975.1 bacterium
GATCTGGGACCCCACCACCGGCGAGCACCTCCTCACCCTGAGCGGCCACCTCGGCCCCGTCTACGCCCTCGCCTACTCCCCCGACTCCCGCCACCTCGCCACCGCCTCCCGCGACAACACCACCCGGATCTGGGACCCCACCACCGCCGAGCACCTCCTCACCTTGAGCGGCCACACCGCCCCCGTCTGGGCACTCGCCTACTCGCCGGATGGCAGGTGGATTGCCAGCGGCGCTTGGGATGGAACCGTTCGGATCTGGAACGTCGATCAGGCGGAGCGCAGCCGTTGTTCCCTCGGCGGCGCAGACCGCCGAGGGAAACGTTTTTCGGCCGAGGGTGGCGAACAGATGTTCGTATTGCCCGAACTGACAATCGCCATGTTGGGTAACGACGAATCAGCGGTCCTAGGGGATAACAAGGTGCTCCGCGCGACGCCGGGGGCTTGGCGGCATCTCGGCTGGAATGCACCGGACCCTGAGACGAGGGAGATGACTCGCTATCCGGTGGAGATTTATGGACCGATCGGGGTCGGTCGGGCGGACTGAGCCACGAGTTGGCTCCGCGGAGCCCTATGTGATGGCGACATCACACAGGGCGGGCCCATGGCCCGATGTCCGCACCGCCGATCACTGGCGTCGCGCGGCGCGATAGGTTGGCGTCGCCCGCCGGTCGCGGGGCCGAATCGGAACGGTCGTAACCTGCTCGATCGGCGAGTTCGGTCGGCTCGGCTTCGTCGAGATCCAGGCTGCCCCGAACACGTTCGCCTCGGTGTTCTGAGCGGCGCGTCGGCGCGGGGCGGGAGAAACGACCGACGCCACGTGGGGCGCCGGGTCCGGGCGGGTTGCCGGAGGCGTTTGTAGATCGCTCTGACTGTCCACCGGCCAGCTTCGCTAGCGTGGCAGGGCGTGCTGACCGACTACCACGTCCATCTGCGCCCGGACCGATCGCCGAGTGAGTTTGAGGAGTACTTCACCGTCGGGAATGTCGATTGCTACCTGGCGGCGGCGGCTGAGCGCGGGATCGCTGAACTCGGCGTCTCCGAGCATGTCTATCGATTCCGCCAGGCGCTGGCGCTGTGGGATCACCCGTTTTGGCAGCAGCAGGCGGTCGATGATCTCGAGGCCTACTGCGAGTTCGTCCGTTCGACCCCGCTGCGACTCGGCCTCGAGGTTGACTTCGTCCCTGGTGCCGAGGATCGAACCGCCGCGCTGATCGATTCGCTCGACTGTGACTACGTGATCGGCTCGGTCCACTTCATTGGCGTCCACGCGGTCGATCACCCCGATTACGACGCCTGGCAGGGGCTACGCGATGCGGACGCGGTCTGGCGACGCTACTTCGAGATGCTCGCCGAGGCCGCGCGGAGCGGGCTTTTCGACATCCTCGCCCACCCGGATTTGGTCAAGCTGTGGGGGATGGGGCGACCGTCCCCGGAGCGTGACCCCCGTTTTTACTACGAGCCGGCGGTGGCCGCGATCGCCGAGGCGGGAATTGCCGCCGAGGTCTCGACTGCGGGCCTACGCAAGCCGGTCGGAGAGATCTATCCGGCGCCGGCGCTGGCCGAGATGCTGGTTGACGCCGCGGTCCCGTTCGCGCTTTCCTCGGACGCCCACGTCCCCGAGGATGTCGGCCACGCCTACGACGCCGCCCTTGAGTTCTACACGGCCTGCGGGGTTGGCGAGACGGCGGTCTTCGAGCGCCGCCGCCGCCGGATGGAGCCGATCGGTTGAGCGGGTCGGCTGAGTTTCCACGGGTCGGGATCGGCTACGACAGCCACCGCTTCGCCGCACCGCAAGCACGTCGGCGGCTGTTGCTCGGCGGTGTCGAGGTGCCGCACGAGCGCGGTCTCGACGGGCACTCCGATGCCGACGTGCTGGCTCACGCGATCACCGACGCGATCCTCGGCGCCTGCGGCGGCGGCGACATCGGGACGCTGTTTTCGCCCGACGAGGAGCGCTGGCGCGATGCCGATTCGATCGAGCTCCTGGCTGCGGCGGTCGAGCGGGTCGGTGCCAGGGTGCTCAATGTCGATGCGACGGTGATTTGCGAGCAGCCAAAGCTGGGGCCGCATCGCGCCGCGATCGAAGCCCGCCTCGGGGCGGCCCTCGGCTGCCCGGTCTCGATCAAGGCGACGACCAACGAGGGGATGGGCTGGATCGGTCGGGGGGAGGGGATCGCCGCGATCGCCGTCGCGATGGTCGCTCGCAGATAGTCCAACTCGACGCGTCCGGGGAACCTTGGAAGTGCACGGCGAACTCTCAAGCCCGCAAGATTTTTGTCATTGCTTTACCCCTCGCTAATTCATCGATTAGCTTATCGAGATAGCGAATTTCCCGCATCGTTTTCTCTTTGATCTCCTCAACGCGAACTCCGCAGACCACGCCCTTGATTAACGCTCTCGAGGGATTCATGCGAGGCGCCTGAGCGAAAAAGGTTTCAAAATCAATCTGCTCTTGTAGCTGAGTCCCGAGACCTTCAGGGCTATATCCCGTTAGCCAGCAAATAATCTCATCTACTTCTGCTTTTGTGCGCTCCTTTCTCTCTGCCTTCGCGACATAATGAGGGTAGACGCTTGCAAGGCTCGTGGTGTAGATTCGATGTTTTTCGATGGCGTGCTCCTCCATTGCTTTATCGCGCTCTCGCATCGTAGCCGTTCGGGGGGTGTCGTGAGCGTTGTCGTAACTGCTTCCATAGGAAATTCTCAACTCGGATGAGAGCGGCGGGACGGGGCTGGGTTCCGCCGGTCGACGACACCCGAGCCGGACATCCGGGGCCCCATCGCGCCCCGATCGAAGCCCGGCTCGGGGCGGCCCTCGGCTCCCCGGCCTCGATCAAAGCGACGACCAACGAGGGGATGGGCCGGATCGGTCGGGGGGATGCGATCGCCGCGGCCGCCGTCGCGGTGGTCGCTCGCATATAGTCCCGCTCGATGCGTCCGGGTTTGGAGAGGGTTGGGGCCGTGGCGGCAAAGCTTCCGGCGGGTCCGCTCGGGTCGTTGGCCGATGCGCCGTTCACCCTCGGGGTGTTGCGCCGCAGCGGTGTCGTGCACCTGCAGCGGCCTGACCACCTGGCCCGGATCGGCCTGGCGCTGGCCCGCTGGGGGGCATCTCCGGCGGCCGGGATCACCCGCGCCTCGATCGCCGAACCGGATCGGGTCGGGCTGATCGACGAGCTCGGCGAACTCAGCTTCGGCGAGCTCCACGCCCGCTCAAACGCGCTCGCCAACTCGCTTCACTCGCTCGGGGTCGGGGCCAGCGACGGGATCGCGATCATGTGTCGCAACCATCGCGGTTTTTTCGACGCGGTTTTTGCCGCCGCCAAGCTCGGCGCCGATGTCCTTTTGATGAATACCGCCTTCGCCGGACCCCAGCTCGCCGCTGTCGTCGAGCGCGAGGATCCGGCGGTTTTGATCTACGACAGCGAGTTTGCCGAGCTGCTATCGGCGGTGCCGGAGCGGGTTCGTCGCGTCATCGCCTGGGAGGGCGAGGGTGAAACGGGCGATGATCTGAGCGCTCGTGAGTTGATCGAGACAGGATCTCGCGACAATCTGCGCCCGCCCGCCGCCCCGAGTCGCTTCATTGTTTTGACCTCGGGGACGACCGGTACTCCGAAGGGCGCCCAGCGCTCCTCGCCGGAGACCCTCGCCCCGATTGCCGCCCTGCTTGACCGGATCCCGCTGCGGCGCGGCGAGACCACGGTGATCGCCGCGCCGCTCTTTCACTCCTGGGGCTTTTTGCACTTCTCGATCGGTCTGGCGCTCGGCTCGCGCTACGTCTTGCAGCGCAGATTTGACCCCGAGGCGACCCTGCGGGCGGTCGCCGAAAGCGGCGCCACCGCACTTGCCGTGGTCCCGGTGATGATGCAGCGGATCATCGAACTGTCCGACGAGACGCTGGCGCGCTACGACATCTCGAGCCTGCGGATCACCGCGGCCTCGGGATCGGCGCTGCCGGGCGAGCTGGCGATCCGCTGGATGGACGCGCTCGGCGACAACATCTACAACCTCTATGGCTCGACCGAGGTTGCCTACGCTTCGATTGCCACCCCCGCCGACCTGCGCGCCGCCCCCGGCACCGCCGGTCGGCCGCCGCACGGCACCGTCGTCAAGATCGTCGACGAGGACGGCAGCGATCTTCCCCAGGGCGAGGTCGGCCGGATCTTCGTCGGCAATCAGATGGCCTTCGAGGGCTACACCGGCGGCGGCGGCAAGGAGCTTTTGGCCGGTCTGATGTCGTCCGGTGATGTCGGTCATTTCGACAGCGAGGGGCGGCTATTTGTCGATGGTCGCGACGATGAGATGATCGTTTCCGGTGGCGAGAACGTTTTCCCCCGCGAGGTCGAGGACCTGCTGTCCGACCACCCGGCGGTCGAGGAGGCGGCGGTGATCGGTGTCCCCGACGAGAAGTTCGGCCAACGCCTCAAGGCCTTTGTCGTCTTGCGCGACGGCGTCGAGCAGCCCGATCACGCGGCGCTGCAGGAGTACGTCAAGGCTCACCTTGCCCGCTACAAGGTCCCGCGCGAGGTCGCGTTTCTCGACCAGCTGCCGCGAAACGCCACCGGCAAGGTTCTAAAGCGCGAGCTTTCCTGACCCGATCCGGCTGGCGCCCCTGCGGGCCTTCAACTCCGCGTCCGCTTCGATCGGGGACAGGGGCGCCGTGCGATGCCGTTCGCTGGAGCGACGGCGACTTGCGCGACTCGACCGCCGCTGCTATCAATTGGCGCCGATGTTCTTCGCGAGAAAGACCAGCCACTTGACGGGCAGCGCCGCTGCTTCGCTGGTCGAAGCGAAGATCGGATCGCTGCCTCCCGCCGCCCCCCAGCGGCGAGATATTTAGGCGAGCGCTCCCATATCAGCTCCGGGGACAGCACCCCGGGTTGGCGCTCGCCGGCCCACTACCGAAGCCCGACGGGCTCAAAGCAGCGGATCACGCGGTACCTGCTGCGAGCCGAGCTGGCGATAAGCGAAAGGACCAATGACCTACATCTACGGAGAAGCCGACGAGGGCACGATCGCCCAGCTCGACCGCTGCCTCGCGGTCGAGGAGGGAGCTCGGGGGGTTCTCTGCGCCGACAACCATCTCGGCTACAGCCAACCGATCGGCGCCGCCGTCGCCTACCGAGATCACATCAGCCCGTCCGGCGTCGGCTACGACATCGGCTGCGGCAACAAGGCCGTGCTGACCAACCTCCGAGCCGACGATCTCGAGGTCGCCTCGATCATGGACGAGATCGCGGCACGGATCAGCTTCGGGATCGGTCGGGTCAACGATCAGCCGGTCGATCACCCGGTTCTCGATCAGATCGCCCACGCTGAGTTTCGCCCCCAGCGCCGGATGATTCAGATCGCCCGCAACCAACTCGGAACGGTCGGCTCTGGCAACCACTACGTCGACCTGTTCGCAGACGAGGCCGATCGGGTCTGGGTCGGCGTTCACTTTGGTTCCAGGGGGTTCGGGCACAAGACGGCGTCCGGGTTCCTCGCGCTGGCGGCGGGAAGGCAGTTCAGCGACCGAGTGCCCGATCAGGAGATGCACTCCCCGCCGGTCGTCTTTGCGGTCGCGACCGAGCTCGGTCAGTCCTACATCGAGGCGATGGGGCTTGCCGGCCGCTACGCCTATGCCGGTCGCGATGTCGTCCTCGACAAGGTGCTCTCAATCCTTGGCGCCGAGTCGGTCGAGGAGGTTCACAACCACCACAACTTCGCTTGGCGCGAGCGACACGATGGCGAAGAGTTCTGGGTTATCCGCAAGGGCTGCACCCCGGCGTTTCCGGGTCAGCGCGGATTCGTCGGCGCGACGATGGGTGAGCAGAGCGTCATCCTCGAGGGCACCGAGGGTGCCGCCGCAGGCCTTTACTCAACGGTCCACGGCGCCGGTCGGGTGATGAGCCGCACCAAGGCGGCGGGGAAGACGCGCTGGCGTTGGTCGTGTTGTGACCGCGACTGCGACTGGTTCCAGGGGGCTGGCGAGCACAAGCCCGGGGACCGGGCCTGCCCGCGTTGTGCGCACCCGAAGATCGAGAAGCGCCCCCAGGTGATGAGCCCGGGCCTGATCGACTTCGAGTCCGTTCAGGCGGAACTCGCGGCGAGCGGGATCGAGCTCCGTGGCGGCGCTGCCGATGAGGCCCCCGGGGCCTATAAGCGCCTTGACGAGGTCCTGAGCGCCCACGGCGAGACGATCCGGGTGCTACACCGATTGCGCCCGCTCGGCGTCGCGATGGCGGGCGCCGGAATCGAGGACCCCTACAAGGACTGACCGAGATCAGATCTGGGCGGCGGTGACCCTGGCAAGCGCGTCATCTCGAGCGGTTTGATGGTGCGCTGTCGAGGCCGCGGCCTGCCCGGGTGGTTTTGGTGCGACGACAGTCCGCGCCCGCCGGGAGCGGTTCAGCCGGGCCGAGCGACCGGCTTCCCTATCCTCACTTTCCATGCGGCGTGGGGTGCTTGAGGCAGGGCAGATCGGTGAAGCGCTGCGCCAGCTGCGCGCTGAACAAAAGGTCAGCCAGTCAGAGTTGGCGCGTCGGACCGGAATCGCGCAGCCTGCGATCAGTCGGATTGAAGCCGGTCACGAGATCCCATCGTTCGATCGCCTCGCCCGGCTCGCCGCCGGCCTTGGGATGCACCCGGTGCTGGGTTTCGTCTCAGCCGACCAACTCGACAGCGACGTGCCAACCGGTCCCGATGACCCCGATTTCGCCGCCGAGAGCTTCACGCTTGATTCGCCACGAGCCCAGACCCCGGAGCCGAAGGCCGCCTGGGGGGAGCTCCGCGAGCGCCTCAATCAAGCCGGTCGCAGCGCCAGGCCACCGAAAACTCCCTGAACCGGCCACTCGGTCCGAGCCGGGCGGGGGTGCCCTACGATCCGGGTCCAGATGGCGCCCCCGACGATCCGGCTTTACGACACTTTGAGCGGCGCGATTCAGACGCTGCAGCCGCGCCAAGGGGTCCGGGTCGGGATCTACGCCTGTGGACCGACCACCTATGCGCCGATCCACATCGGCAACGCCCGCCCGTATGTCGTCTTCATCCTGCTGCGTCGGTACCTGGCTGCGCTCGGCTACGAGCCGACCCTGGTCGTCAACCTGACCGACATCAACGACAAGATCTACGCGGCGGCAAGCGCGGCGGGGACCGAGTCGGGCGCCCACGCCGAAGCGATGATCGCGCTCTACCGCGCCGAGACCGGCGCGCTCGGGCTCGGTCGGCCAGACCACGAGCCGAAGGCGACCGAGGCGATCGCGGCGATCATCGCCCTGATCGAAGAGCTGATCGGATCCGGCCACGCCTATGCCTCGCAGGGGGATGTTTACTTCGCGGTCCGAAGCTTCGCCGACTACGGCAAGCTCTCGAATCGCGATCCGGCCGAGATGGACCAGGGGGAGGAGCGCGGCAGCGACGAGAAGAAGCGCGATCCGCTCGACTTTGCGCTCTGGAAGGCGCACAAGCCGGACGAGGACACCTGGTGGGCCTCGCCGTGGGGTCGGGGGCGTCCCGGCTGGCACATCGAGTGCTCGGCGATGGCTGAGGGCCTGCTTGGAACCGACTTCGAGATCCACGCTGGCGGGATCGACCTCGCCTTCCCGCACCACGAGAACGAGATTGCCCAGACCGCGGCGGCACGCGGAGTCGGACCGGCCAGGATCTGGATGCACAACGGGATGATCGAGACGGTCGACGAGAAGATGTCGAAGTCGATCGGGAACGTGTTCGCGCTCGGCGAAGCGATCGAACGGTATGGAGCCGAGACGGTGGTCGCGTTTTTGATCTCGGGCCACTACCGCGGTCCGCTCGCCTTTTCGGTCGCCGCGCTCGAGTCGATCGCGGCGGCGAACGAGCGGATCCGGGACTTCTTTCGAACCCACCCCGAGCAGGACGGTGCGGCCCGCGCCGATCCGAGGCTCGAGCGCGCCCGGGTCGACTTCGAGGCGGCGCTGGCCGAGGACTTCAACACCCCGAAGGCGTTGGCGGTGATTTACGAGTTGATCGCGGCGGCCAATCGCGAGCCGATCGCCGGCGCCGCCGCGACCCTGCGCGGGCTACTCGATCTGCTCGGGCTGGCCGGGCTGGCCGATGTCGACGAGCGCGACGCGGCCGACCCGGCCGCCGCGGCGCTGCTGGCCGAGCGCGAGTCGGCCCGGGCCGGGCGCAACTTCGCCCGGGCCGACGCGATCCGCGACGAGCTTGCCGGACTTGGCTGGGAGGTTCGCGACCTGGCCGACGGACCGCGGCTGGTCCGTCGTGCCTAAGTCGCCGCGGCGGCGGCAGGCCAGCGCAGCGGATCAGGTCGTCTACGGGCGCCGCGCCGTCGCCGAGGCCGAGCGGGGGCGTCGCCGGGTCACTCGCCGCTGGTCGCTCGAGACCGGCACCTCGGTCGAGGAGCTGACCCGACTTGCCAGCTCGCCCGATCACCAGGGGGTTGTCGCCGCGGTCGAGCCCTACCCCTACGCCGACCCGACCACCCTGCTTGGCCGCGAGGACGCGCTGGTGATTGCGCTCGATCAGGTGCAGGACCCGCGCAACCTCGGCGCCGTCTGTCGCAGCGCCGAGGTCGCTGGTGCCGCCGGAGTCGTGATCGCCAAGCGCCGCGCCGCCCAGGTCACCGCGACCGTCGCCAAGACCTCGGCGGGCGCGATCGAGCATCTTCCAATCGCCCACGTCACCAACCTTGCCGAGTGGCTCGAGGCCGCCAAGCGATGCGGCGCCTGGGTCTACGGGGCCGATGCCGATGCCGAGCAGAGTTATGACACCCTCGACTATCGAGGCAGGGTTGTGATCGTGCTCGGCGGGGAGGGCAAGGGGCTGCGACCACGGGTGGCTGCAAACTGCGATTCACTCGTCTCGATCCCGCGTGCCGGACGGGTCGAATCGCTCAATGTTGCGGCCGCGGCTGCCGTTTTCAGCTTCGAGGCGATCCGTTCTCGCCGCGCCGCCGCTGAGCCGATCTAACCTTCCAAGCCATATACGATCCGCCGGACGGAACGGTCTGCTTGCAATTTGTTTTGCAGCCAGCCTGGTCCAGGTTGACAGAACAACGCTAAAGAGTAGGCTCGTTTTGTCCGATATAAAGGTTAACTTGAGGTTTAGGGTTTTCCTGAAGATCGGGTTGAGAAAATACAAATAGGCGCCACTGGGAGGTTCAGGCGCCACGGCTCCCCGAAGGAGATCCTGTGGCCACTTCCAGTTTTCGCGCAATTGACGTTCAAGCATCGACCGGCCGTCCGCGTGGCGACGGCGGCGAGCTTCCCGACATCTCGTTGGTGGCTCGGGCAAGGTCGGGTGAGGGGAAAGCGTACGAACTCTTGATTCGGCGCTACCGCAGCTTCATCCGAATGAGGTCGTCCTCCTACTTCTTGCTCGGAGGCGAGCAGGACGACCTGATTCAGGAGGGGATGTTCGGCCTCTACAAGGCGATCCGCGACTTCCGGCCCGACCGCGAGTCGAGCTTTCGCAACTTCGCCGAACTCTGCATCTCGCGCCAGATGATCAGCGCGGTAAAGACGGCGGCGCGCAATAAGCACTCACCGCTCAACCAGTGCGTCTCGTTCGCGACCACCGCAACCGCTCCCGGCGGTGACGGCGACGCGATGCTGGAGGAGTTCTTGGCGGGACCGCTGTCGAGCGATCCGGCGAGCCGGGTGATCGCCTCGGAGGAGTTCGCGAGCCTGGTCGAATGCCTCGCCACGACCCTGTCGGACCTCGAGAGCCGGGTCTTGGCGCTCTACCTCGAGGACTACTCCTACGAGGAGATCTCCGAGATGCTCGAGTGCTCCAACAAGGCGGTCGACAACGCGCTACAGCGGATTAAGAAGAAGATCGATCGCCACCTGACCTCGCGCGCGTCCGATAGCTGAGCCCGGGTCGGGGCGGATTAGCCGGTCGGTTCGGTGGATCCAGGTTGAGCCTGGCTGAGCCGGGGCGGCGGCGAACGGCTGGCTACACCGCACCGGTGGTGGGGCGGGGAGGCCCCGCTCGGGTACGGTTTCCACGACGCGCCCGGATAGCTCAATTGGAAGAGCACCGCTCTTGTAAAGCGGGGGTTGTGGGTTCGAGTCCCATTCCGGGCTTCAGATCGATTTCGATGACGACGCCCACCCAACACCGACCGGGATGGACCTGGGGTGACGGCGAGCGTACGATAATCCTCCGCGAAGGCGGGCTCGAAGCGGTGGCGGCGCTGCTCGCAGCCGCCGGGTTCGCGAACTACGCGCTGCTCTCAACCGAGCGGGCGCTCGCCGCCGCTCCGGCCGCCCTGATCGACGCCGCGGCCGAGGTTTTCCCGCTCCCGCCGGGCCAGGTTCCGGTGCTCGCGGCCGGGCTGATCGATCGGGTCGGCGATCGCGACCTGGTCGGGTTTGGCGGTGGCCGGGTGATCGACACCGCGAAGGCGATCGCCGCGATCGGCGGTAATGGTGTCTTCGCGGTTGCGAGCACCCTGTCGGGCGCCGAGATGACCGCCTTTCACCGTCTCCCGCTCGGCTACGAGGCGATTACCCGGGTTCGTCCCCGCCATGTCCTGATCGACCCGGAGCTGGTCACCTCGGCCCCCGAGGAGATGCTGCGGGCCGGCGCCGTCAATGCGCTCGCCCACGCCGCCGAGGCCCTCTACACCCCGATTACCAACCCGGTCGCCGAGATGGCGGCGCTGCGCGGAGTCAAGCTGGTCGCCGCCGCGCTGAGCCGGCCTCGCGAGGAGCGCGCTGCGGCTGGCGCCAACTACGACCTCGCGCTCGGGGCGACCCTTTGCGCCTACGCGCTTGACTCGGCGGGCTACGCGCTGATCCACGTCCTTTGTCAGAGCACCGTCCGGGTCAGCGGCGCCGCCCACGCCGCGGTTTACGCAAGCCTGTTGGCTCCGTCGCTGGAATGGCTCGGCGGTCGGGCCGCGGAGCAGATCGAGCGATTCGCCGAGGCTCTCGGAACCGACCTCGACGGCCTCCGCCCGCGCCTTGACGAGATCGCCGGCAAGCGCTACCTGCTGCGCGAAATCGGGGTCAGGCCGTCGCACCTCGCCGCGATAGTCGCCCTCGCGAGAGCGCGCCCCGAGCTCGCATCGACCCCGAACGGCGCGCCGTCCGACGCGGATCTGCAGGCCGTGCTCGCGGCAGCTTGGTGAGCCGCGCCGTGTAACGCCGGGGGCCTGCCCGTGTACGCCCTAGTGCCGCTGCCGGGCCGCCGTCGGACCGTTTTCGGCGCTTGCGAACCTGCCCGCCGATGGACGATCCTGCCGACAATCGAGCCCCCGAGGCGGCCCCCGAGGCGTCCGTCGCCGCGGCGCCTGAGGATCGCGTCGAGGTAAAAACCGAGCGCCCCCGGGCGGCGCCGCTGACCGGAGCGGCCGAGCGGATCGGCGCCGAGCGGCTGGCCGCCTACCACGCCTTCACCCGCGAACACGGGGTCAATCGTCTTGTTTACGTGCTGACCCGGCTCCTGTTCGCGCCGTTCTTTCGGCTTTGGTTTCGGCTCCAGGCACACGGTCGCGAACACACCAAGGTGAAGGGTGGCCTGATTGTCGCCTCGAATCACCGCAGCTTTCTTGACCCGTTTGTGATCGGTGCCACCCTGCCGTGGCGGCGCCCGATCCACTACGTCGCCAAGGTCGAGCTGTTCGAGCCGCGCCTGCAGGGCTGGTTCCTCAACCGCCTCGGCGCCTACCCGGTCGATCGCGGCAGCTCCGACGGTGACACCCTGATCACCTCGACAGCGATCCTGGCGCGCGGTGGGGCGCTTTGCATCTTCCCTGAGGGGACCCGGATCCGGCGCGGCTCGCTGGCCCGACCGCATCGCGGCGTCGGTCGGCTCGCCCTCGAATCCGGGGCCGCCGTCCTCCCGGTCGCGGTCTGCGGCTCGGAGAAGGCGCGCCGCGGCTACAGGCTCAATCCGACCAAGGTGAAGCTGCGCTATGGCACCCCGCTGACCTTTCCCCAGACCCGCAACCCCTCGCCCTCGTTGGCCGCCGGGGTAACCGAGCGGATTTGGCCGAACATCGAGCTGCAGTGGGAGTGGCTGGGCGGGCTGCCGCCGATGCGTAAGGCGGCGGTGATCGGCGCCGGCAGTTGGGGGACCGCGGTCGCGGTCCTGCTGGCGCGAGCCGGAATCGAGGTCCAGCTGGGGGCGCGGACCGCCGAGCAGGCGCAGCGGCTCGAGGCCGACGGCTCGAACGAGCAGTACCTCGGCGGGGTCGACTTTCCGGCCGGTTTGGCGGTCCGTCGGGCCGCCGATATCGAACTCGCTGGGGTGGATTTGGTCGTCCTCGCGGTGCCCTCGTCAAAGCTGCCGGCGGCGGTCGGCGGGATTGCCGACCAGGTCGGGTCGCGGGCCGCGGTCCTCCTGCTTAGCAAGGGGCTGGTGCCGCCGCTCGGGGCGCTGCCCGCCGTCTACGTCGCCGAGCGGGTGCGGGCCCGCGCGATCGCGATGCTGGGCGGGCCCGCCCATGCCAAGGAGGCGACCGCCGGGACCGCCGCGCTGGTTCTCGCCAGTACCGATCCAGACCTGCGCGCCCAGTTGGGCGAGGTATTCGACCGGGCCGGAATGCTGTGTGAGCGAACCGACGACGTGGTCGGGGTCGAGCTGGCCGGGACCGCCAAGAACGCCGCCTCGCTGGCGGCGGCGGCGGCCGAGCAGTTCGGACAAAACGCGGCCGGAATCGCCGCTGCCGAGATCTGGCAGGAGTGCATCGAGTTCGCGCTGGCGCGCGGGGCGCGAATCGAGACCTTCTCGGGGCTCGCCGGGGTCGGCGATCTGACCGCCACCGTGCTGGCGCCGGGAAGTCGCAACCGCCGCGCCGGCGAGCTGCTTGGGCAGGGGGTGCCAGCCGCCGAGATCCCGGGTCGACTCGGTCAGGCATCGGAGGGCCTCAGCTCGGTGCCGCTGATCGTCGAAGCCTTTTCGGCGGCTGGCAGTCCCTGCGAGGGCCTGCGCGGTCTCGCCGGATTGATCGAGGGCGAAATCGGCCCCCAGGAGTGGCTCGCCACCCTGCGTCGAGTCGAAACCACCCGGCGGCGAGCGGCATGAATACCGAACCTACTCAGCCTGGATCCACCGAACCGACCGGCGAATCCGCCCCCCATCCCGGCGCCGGGAGCCGATTCGCGCCCACCCCCGGGGCACCACCCCGCGGGTGTTCACCAATCGACCCCCGACTTGGCCTGGAAAGCGGATTTACTCGGCCGGTTCGGTGGATCCAGGCTCAGGCCCGGACGGGAGCCCGCGATCGCGCCGGCGGGGGTCTGTTTGACCCCTCGTCGGGGCGGAGCGCGGCGAGCCCATGGGCGCGGGCACTAGTCTTGGCCGGTGAGTACGACCGGGCCGCCTCCTGTCTCGCCGAGCCCCGAGTCGAAGGCCGCGCTCGATCGCGCCTTCGAGGAGCTCTACCGCGACCATCTGCGCGACGTTTACTCCTACTCCTACTACCGGGTCGGCAATCATCACGACGCCGAGGATCTGACCGAGCAGACCTTTCTGCAGGCCTACCGGCACTTCGAGCGGGCCAGGCGCGAATCGGACGGGCGGCCGCTGCGGCCGTGGCTGATCCGGATCGCCCACAATCTGGCCTCGAACTATCACCGCGATCGCGCTCGTCGGCCGACCTCGCCGCTCGATCCGGACGATCCACCGGCGGCGCTGCACCCGACCGAGCAGGTTGTCGAGGGGCGCGAGGATCTGCGCCAGGTAATCGAGGGGTTGAAGGGGCTGCCGGACGATCGCCGCGAGGCGCTGATCATGCGGTTCGCGCTCGGGATGTCGAACCGCGAGATCGCGCGAGCGCTGGGACGGACCGACGGCGCCACCAAGGTCTTGATTCATCGCGCGATCAAGCAGCTCGAGGAGATGCTTGGGATCGGAACGGAGGCCGGCGGTGAGTGAGCCGCCGACCTCGGCGCTCCGCTTGGAGCTCCTGCTGGCCGATGCGCTGCGCCCGATCGAGCCACCGGAGCGCTTCTCGGGTCGCCTCGAAGAGACCTTCACCAAGCTCGCCGAGAGTGCCGCCGCCGAACTTAATCAGTTCAACGCCTGGGCCGAGGAGCTGACCGACTCGGAGCGCGAGGCGCTGCGCGACCCCCGCAACTGGGTCCGCCCCCTCGGCGCCGCGGTGGCGGGGAGCGTTGCCGGCGGGGCACTTTTCGTGCTCGGGGCACGGCGCCGCCGTCGCGGCGCCGGGGCCGATCTCGGCGCCGAGATCTCTCAGATCGCCGGCGAGGTTTTGTCCCGGATCAGCAACGTTCGTTGAGCCCGCTGAAGCCGTGATCCGAAATCGGGCAAGCGGCGTATGAGTGATCAGGATGGCGATCCACAGAACGGGTTCAAGACCGTGACCCCGGACCAGATCGAGCGGCTCGGCGACGAGGAGTTGATGACGCTCGTCGGGCATAAGAACCCGATCGCGTTCGAGGTTTTCTACGATCGCCACGGTACCGCCGGGTACTCGGTTGCCTACCGGATCGTCGGCGAGCGGCCGCTGGCCGAGGACGTGTTGCAGGAGGCGTTCTTGTCGATTTGGCGCTCGAAGGCGGGCTTTGACCGCGCTCGGGGCAGCGTTCGCGCCTGGGTTCTCGGGATCGTTCGCAACCGCGCGATCGACGCGGTTCGCCGCGCCGCCGCGCCGACCTGGCGGCTCGATTGCGATGACGACGCGGTGCTCGAAGACTCCGAGGACGGCCTTCGCACCGAGGCCGAGGTGTTGCGCCGTGAGACCGCGCGCGAGCTTCGAGGTGCCCTCGCCGAGTTGCCCAGGGAGCAGTCGCAGGTCCTCGAGATGGCCTACTTCGGCGGCTTCAGCCAATCCGAGATCGCCGCGATGATGGGGATGCCGCTCGGCACCGTCAAAGGGCGGACCCGGCTTGGCCTCGAAAAGATTCGTGGCCATCTGGCGGAGGCGGGGCGATGAGCCGGTTCGAGCATCACGATCGCTGGGCCGACGAGATCGCGGCCTACGCGATCGGCTCGCTCGCCGAGTCCGAGCGCGAGCGGCTCGAAGATCACCTCGCCGAATGCGCGAGCTGCGCCGAGCGGCTGCGCTGGTTGGCGCCGGCGGTTGAACTGCTGCCCGAGTCGGTGGCGCAGATCGAACCGCCGCAGCGGCTTCGCGAGCGCTTGCTTTCGGTTGTCTACGCAGAGGCCGGGGAAGCGGCGCCAGGGGTCGAGTTGGCGTCGGCGACAATCCCGACGCTCCAACACGAGGTCGGTGAGGGAGCCGCGCCCCCGCCGCCGCCCGCTCCCGCCGCGGCCCGTTGGCGGCTTGGTTTGCCGGGGTTGGCGACCCGATTCACGGTGCCGCTGGCGCTCGGGTTCGCGACCGTGGTGGCCGCCGCGGTCGGGGTAGGGTGGCTGCTCGGCGGCGCTGGGGAGGGGTCCGGTACGGACCCGCTACGAACGATTGAGGCGGTCCCGGCGCGCTCGGTTGCCGCCGCCTCGGGCAGCCTGGTGGTGCGTCGCGACGGCGCCACCCTGAGTGTCACCGAGCTGCCCGATCTGCGGCGCGGCGAGGTTTACCAGGCCTGGGTTAGACGTGATTCTGAGGTCGAGCCTTCAGCCGTTTTCGTGACCCGAGCCGGGGGCAGCGGCGAGGCCGCGATCTCGGCCGATCTGAGCGGCGCCGACGAGGTCTTGGTGACCCGCGAGCCGCGAGGTGGCAGCGTCGAGCCGACCGGTTCGCCGCTACTCAGCGCTGGCCTATAGGGCAGGGCGATGTCGCGGCGGATCCGGCCGCCCTGTAAATTGCGGCGTTCGCATGGCCACCACCTGCTATCGACACTCGAACCGGGAAACGGCGGTTGGTTGCTCCAACTGCGGCAACCCGATCTGCCCCGACTGCATGACCTCGACCTCGGTCGGGATGCGATGCCCAGACTGCGCTGGCCAGAGGACCAAGCTGATCAGGCCGGCTTTCGGAAGCTCCTTCGCAGACGGGGCCGCGCCGGTCACGACCGCCCTGATCGCGATCAACGTTGCGGTCGCGCTGATCGGCTTTCTTATCGACGGCAGTTTCGAAGGTAGTCGCCTCCACATCGACGGCTACCTGAATGGGCCCGCGATCGATCGAGGCGGCGAGTGGTGGCGGATCATCACCTCGGGTTTCTTGCATTACGGGGTGTTGCACCTCGCCTTCAACACGTTTGCGCTCTACATGCTGGGAAGGCTTTTGGAGTCGGCGATCGGCGCGCCCCGCTTCGCCGGGATCTATTTCGCGTCGCTCTTCTGCGGCTCGTTTGGCGCCCTCTTCCTCGACCCTCACGCCGCCACCGTCGGAGCCTCCGGGGCGGTTTTTGGCGTCTTTGGCGCGAGCTTTGTGGTGCTTCGCGATCGCGGCTTTGACCAGGTCGCCTCGCAGGTCGGCCTCCTGATCGGGGTCAACCTCGTCTTCTCGTTTACGGTCGGCTCGATCAGCGTCGGCGGCCACCTCGGTGGGCTGGCCGGCGGCGCCCTGCTCGGGGCCCTGATTACCCGGCTCGATCGCGCCACCGCGGCCAAGCAGGGGGTGCGGATCGCCGTCGGCGCTTGCGCTGCGCTCGCCGCCGCGGCCTTTGCCGCCTGCCTGGTTGTCGCCTGAGTCGCGCCGGTGACGATCTCGAAGATCAACCGGATCGGCCTGGTTTTCTTCGTCGTCGGCGCCCTGATCGTCGCCGCGGTTTTGATCGTCAACCGCGATCGGCCGACCGGGTCGACCTGCGACGCCGGGTCGGCCGAGCCACTGCGATCGGCCAACGGCGGCCTCGACTACCGGCGCCTTGGCGGCGCCGAGATCTCCGACCTGCTTCGAACTCAGCCCGGCGCGAGTGCCTTAACGACCGATGGCTTTGACTACTTCGGGATCGTTCGCCAAAACGGGGCAAATCGAAAGGCCGGGGTGGGTAGGCCGATCGCGACCCTCTTGACCTTGGTGATCGGGACCGATCAGGATTTTCGCGACAACTTCATCGACGGCTTTCGCGCCGAGACCGAGCGACACGGCGCCGAGATCGAATCGATTGACCTGGCGAGCGGCGAATCGGTCCTCGCATCCGGTCCCGGCAGCGTCGCCCTCGCCACCTTCGCGCCGTGCCATGCGATCACGATCTACGCGGCCGAGCGCGACGATGCGCTCGAGGTCGTCGACAAGCTGGTCGCTCGCTGAGCGCGGCCCGGGCAGGTACGATCGGACGATGAGCCTGTTGAGCGAGGGCGAGATCGAGCGCGAGCTGGGGAAGTTGGGGCTGTGGCAGCTCGATGACGCCGCGATCGTCCGCGAACTCGACTGCGGTGATTTCGTCGGGTCGGTCGAGTTGGTAGGGGCGCTGGTCGCGCCCGCCGAGGCGCTCAACCATCACCCCGACCTCTCGATCTCGTGGTCCACGGTGACGATCCGGATCAGCACTCACTCGGCGGGCGGCTTGACCGCTTTGGACTTCGAGCTGGCGCGCCGGATCGATTTGATCGCCGCCAAGCTGTCGCGCTGAGGTGAGCGAGCCGACCCTCGCCTACGTGATCGGGACGCGCCCGAACTTCGTCAAGATGGCGCCGCTGATCGCGGCGATGCGGGCGCGCTTCCCGGCGCTTCGCCACTCGCTGATCCACACCGGCCAGCACTACGACGAGCTGATGTCGGGGATCTTCCTCGACGAGCTTGGGGTTCCCCCGCCCGACCACATGCTCGGGGTCGGCTCGGGCTCGCACGGCGCTCAGTGCGCCGCCGTGATTCGCGCCATCGACCCGATCCTCGCCGCCGAGCAGCCCCGCCTGATCTTCGTTCCCGGCGATGTCAACTCGACCCTGGCGGCGGCCTTGGCGGCGCGCCAGCGCGGCGTCGCGATCGTCCACATCGAGTCGGGCCTGCGCAGTTTCGATCGCTCGATGCCCGAGGAGATCAACCGGATCGTGGTCGACCGGCTCTCCGAGGTCTTGGTCGTTCACAGCGATGAGGCGATCGACAACCTGCGCGCCGAGGGGGTCGCGGAAGGACGGATCCTGTTTGCCGGCAACACGATGATTGACACCCTGCGGGCGCTCGAGCAGCGCTTCCGCAGCCGCCGCACCCACGCCTCGCTCGGGCTCGATGCGGGGCGGTATCTGCTGGTGACGCTGCACCGACCGGCGCTGGTCGACGGCCCCCTGCTTGCCGCGGCGGTCGAGGCGCTGGCCTCGGTCGCGGAGCGAATCCCGGTCCTGTTCCCCGCTCACCCCCGAACCCGGAAGGCGATCGAGTCGCTCGGCGGCGCCGGGCGGCTGCGGCTGACCGAGCCGGTCGGCTACCTCGACTTCTTGTCGCTGCAAAGCGACGCGGCGGCGGTTCTGACCGATTCCGGCGGGATCCAGGAGGAATCAAGCTGCCTCGGGGTCCCCTGCTTCACCCTCCGCGACAACACCGAACGCCCGGTCACGGTGCGGCTTGGCAGCAACACCCTGCTCGGGCTCGATCCGCGGCGGATCGAGCAGATTCCGCAACTGATCGAGACGACGCCGCGACGGGCCGCCGAGATACCAGGCTGGGATGGCCGCGCCGCGCCGCGGATCGTCGAAGCTATTGCCGCTCGTTGCGGCCTTTAGGCGGCCCCGTCGGGGCGTGTCGCCGGAGCCGACGTTAGGCTTTTCGGGCTTTGGCGATCTTCTCCCTACGCCCCAAGGACAATGCCTTCTTCGACCTCTTTAAGGCGGCTGGTGCGAACGCGCTGATTTCGTCTCGCTACCTCTGCCAGATGCTCGAGAACTGGCCCGACGGCGGCGAGTCGCTGGCCCGCGAGATCCTCAAGACCGAGCAGGAGGGAGATCGGATCACCCACGACATTGTGCGGCGGCTCAACTCGACCTTCGTCACCCCGATCGACCGCGAAGATATCTACGCGCTGGCGGGCCGGGTCGATGATGTCGTCGACTACATCGAGGAGGCGTCCGACCTGCTCAAGCTCTACAAGGTCGAGGCGCCGATGGCTCAGTCGGTCGAGCTTGCCAAGGTGCTGGTCGATGCCTGCTCGGAGCTCGCGACCGCGCTCGCCGGGCTCGGTCGGTTTGAGGGACTGGAGGAGCACTGGATCGAGATTCATCGGCTCGAGAACGACGGCGATCGGATCTCGCGCGACGCGGTCGCGGCGCTGTTTGACACCGAGGGAGTCGATCCGATGGTGGTAATCCGCTGGAAGGACATCTTCGCCGTGCTGGAGCGCGGGATCGACGCCACCGAGTCGGCGGCGCAGATCCTCGAAGGCATCGTGATCAAGAACTCATGACGGCGCTGATGACGGCGTGCCGGGGTCGATGATGGATGGCGACCTGGTACTCATAATCGTCGTCGTCACCGCGCTCGCCTTCGACTTTACGAACGGCTTTCACGACACCGCCAACGTCGTCGCCACCTCAATCTCGACCCGGGCCGTTGCGCCTCGCACGGCGGTCGGGATCGCCGCGATCCTCAACTTCGCGGGCGCATTCATCTCGCTTGAGGTCGCGGCAACCGTCGCCGGTGATGTCGTCCGCGAGGGGATCAGCCCGACGGTGATCTACGCCGGGCTGATCGGGGCGATCTCGTGGAATCTGACGACCTGGTGGCTCGGCCTGCCGTCGTCGTCCTCGCACGCCCTGATCGGTGGTGTTGTCGGCGCCACCCTGGCCGCCGCCGGAACCGACGCGGTGCTTGGCGAGGGGATCCTCGCCAAGGTCTTGATCCCGGCGATCGTCGCCCCAATCGTCGCCTTTTTGATCGGCGGACTGGCGGTCATGATCGCCTACCGGATCGTCGGCAGACTGCGACCGGGACCGGTGACGCGGGGATTTCGGATCGGGCAATTGCTTAGCGGCGGCATGCTGGCACTTGCCCACGGGACCAATGACGCCCAAAAGACGATGGGGGTGATCCTGCTGGCGCTGATCGCCAACGGGAATTTGCCGCCTGGCTCCGAGGTGCCGCTTTGGGTCGTGATCGCGGCGGCGAGCGCGATCGCGCTCGGCACCTACACCGGCGGCTGGCGGATTATCCGGACGATGGGTTCGCGGGTCATCAGCATGGACGCAGCGCAGGGATTCTCGGCCCAAGGCGCCGGTGCGGCGGTGATCTTGGCCTCCTCGCACTACGGTTTTCCGCTCTCGACCACCCATGTGATCTCCGGCGGGGTTATGGGGGCGGGCGCCGGTAAGCGCATCTCTGCGGTCCGTTGGGGGGTCGCCGGAAGCATGTTGGTGGCGTGGCTTTTGACCCTGCCGGCCGCCGCCTCGATCGGCGCCCTCGCCTACCTGATCACCGAACTGTTCGGCGACGGCGCGCTCGGTCCGATCGTGATCAGCGGTTGCTTGATTGTCGGCCTGGCGGGCTTTTTGATCCCGCGACTGCGGGATCGCCCGGCGATCGCATGAGCCCGGTCGACGCGATCATCCTGTCGGCTTCGGTGGTCGACACCAAGGCGCTCCTCGACAGCACCGTCGCCGCCCTGGTCAGCGGGCTCGCGGTCACCGTAGCCTTCTCGATCGCGATCTACGGGGTGGTTCGCTGCAGCGACCTGCGGGGCGAGCACCGCCCGCTCGCCGCCGCCGCCGCAGCCGCCGTCGCCGTCGTGGCGGGGCTGGCGTCGCTTGCCGGGATGGCGCTCGGGATCACCGTTATGATCAGCTGAGCTGCCGATGCTTCGCGCCGCCCGCAACATCGCGATCGTGCTCGGGCTGGCGGCCGCGGTCGAGTTTGTCCCCGGTGGCGGCGCCGGAGCTGCGGCCGTAAACGCCACCTTTTCGGTGTTCTTCGTCGCGATCGCGATCTGGATGGCGCTGCGGATCTACAGCGACACCGAGCTGACTCGACTCTCGGTGGGCGACCGCGAGCGAGCGACCCTGTATGGCGCGATCGCGGTCTTGGTTGTCTTGGTGGCAGGGATCGACGAGATGTTCGGCTCCGCGCTGGGGCGGGTCTCGTTCGTCGCCCTGGCAGCCGGATCGATCTTCGCGATCCTCGACACCCTCCGCCAGGCGCGCGCCTACTGACCGCCCCTCGCGCCCCGGCGGCGTGTCGGGCTACGGACGCCAGCGGCGACGCTCCGCACGGCGAGGCAAAAGTTGGCGCCAACGGGTCGCGAATCCGGCACATTTGTGATCCACCGGTGCGGCTTTCGTCCCTAGTTTGGAGGCATGAGCCCGCTCCGCTTCGATCGACCGTTGGCGCAACCTGGATATACCGACGCGATCGGCGAATCCGCCCCCCATCACGGCGCCGGGAGCCGGTTCGCGCCCACTCCCGGAGCACCACCCCGCGGCCTCTCACCAATCGAGCCCCGGCTTGGCCTGAACCTTGATCCACCGATCCGGACGGCGAATCCCCGCGTCATTTCGGCGCTGGGAGCCAATTTGCGACCACCCACCCCGCACCACCCCGCGGGTGGTCGCGAATCGACCCCCAGCTTGGCCTGGCAGGCGGATTCATTCGACCGGCTTGGTGGATCGAGGCTGAAAAGCGGATTCGCTCGGCCGGTTCGCTGGATCCAGGCTCAATCCGGGCAGGTTGCGGTCGGCTTCCTCTACTCGATCCCGGTCGTGATCTTGGTCGTGATCGTCGCCTTGCAGTTCGTGATCGCCGGCGCCGGGATGTGGAGTTCGGCAAACGCCGCCCGAGCCGCGGCCCGAGCCGACTACGTCGGGGAGGATCCCGTCGCGGCCGCCAAGGCCGCGACAGTGCCGGGATTGCGGGGGCGGATCAGGCTGATCGAACCGGGGCGAGACGGCGGCACCCGGGTCCGTTTTCGTCCTCCCTACGCCGCCGCGATCGACGCTCCGATTGATGCCGGGGCGGGGTTTGACCCCGAGGCCTACCCATGATCGGCCGTTCCGGCGGCCGTTCCGGCGGCCGCTGGGGCCGGTTCGCCAGGCTGCGCCGCTCCGCCGGGCAGGCCCAGGTCGAGCTGATCGCGGGGATCCCAATCGTCTTGGTGGCCGGGCTGCTGGCCCTGCAGGCGCTGGCGGTCGGCTACACCCTCTCGTTGGCCGACGGTGCCGCCGAGGCGGGCGCGCTCAGCTTGAGCGGCGGCGGCGAGCCGCTCGCCGCCGCCGAGTCGGCGGTTCCCGGCTGGGCGAAACAGCGGATCGGCGTATCGGTCGAGGGGTCGCGGGTTCGGGTCGAGCTGAGGCCTCCGACGCTGCTGCCGTTTCTCGGCGACCACCTCGGGGTTTCCTCCTCGGCCTGGGCGAGGAGGCCGGGGTGAGGGCGGCGCCGCCGAGGGTTAGGATCCGCGACCTCGGCGGCCTCGCCGTCCGCCGGCTGCGGCGATATCTGCTCGTCGCGGCGGACCCGCCGACCCGACCCGGGTTGGTTCGAAGCGACCCGACCGCCTGGTCGTGGGTCGATGGCCGCCCGGCCCGGCTGGTCGCGGTCGCCCGACTCGGCGACGGCCTGCCCGATCGGGCGCTCGCTCGTGCCCTCGCGGTTGCGGCCTCGCGTCGCGGTGCCGCCACCCTGGTGGTGGGCGCTGAACCGGCCTCGCGCCGGTTGGGGCCACTGCTTGCCAGCGGCGACGCCCTCTCCCTCGAGGCGGCCCTCGGCGGCCCGGCCCCGCCACTCGATGTCAGTCTCGCCGGCGCGACTGCCCGCGGCGGGTTTTGCGAGGTTGGGGTCAAAGGCGGGGTCGCCCTCGGATCGTTGGCAGGTTGCTTGCGGGCGCTGCCGATGCTCGACCTGGCACTCCTCGAGCTGCCCGCAAAGCGACTTGTCGAGGCGATCACGACGATCGGCTTCGATCCCGACTGCGTCGTCTTGGAGGCCGAGTTGCCCCAACAACGGGCACTGGCGGCGCTCGCCGTAGCCGACCTGCAAAGCCACGGACTGCGGGTCCGGGTTTGGGGGATCCGAAGCGGCGCCGTCGCACGCGCCCGGGCGCTCGCCGGTATCGAACCCGGTGGTGAGATAAGCCGCCGCTGCGAGCGTTGTTTGCCCGCCCTGCTCGGTCCGCTCGCCCGATGAGCGGCGCCGTCTTAGCTCGGCTTCGCGGCGACCGCGGCCAATCGCTGGCGGTGATGTTGGCCGCCGCCTTCGTCGTGATCGCGATCGCCGCGGTCGTGGTCGCGATCGCGTCGGCGATCACCGCCAAAGGCCGTAGCCAACGGGCGGTCGATCTGGCGGCGGTCTCGGCGGCCCGCTCGATGCGCGACGACCACGCTCGACTGTTCGTCCCCGCCTATTTTGAGGACGGGACCCTGAACCCAGATCACCTCGAACGCTCCGTCTATCTGGCCCGAGCACAGGCCGCCGCACGGGAGGCGCTCGCCAAAAACAGCGACGGGCACCTCGACGCGCAGGTTGACTTTCCCGACGGCGAGTCGTTTGCACCGATTCGGGTCACGGTTCGGGTCGTCTTGCACGACCAAGGCGGGCAGGAGGTCGGCGATGTCGAGGCCGAGGCGATCGCGGCACCGGCTCCGGCCGCAGCTCCGACCGAGGCGATCGCCTCCGGCAGCGGCGACTACAGCGGTCCGCTGGTGTATCGGCAGGGCAAGCCAATGCGGCCCGATGTCGCCGAGGCGTTTGACCGCCTGGCGGCCGCAGCCGCGGCCGATCGAGTTCCGATCCAGATCAACTCGGCCTATCGCTCCGACGCCGAGCAGGCGATCTTGTTTGCCGCAAACCCAGATCCGAGGATGGTCGCGCCGCCCGGAGTCTCGCTGCACCGCTGCGGCACCGAACTCGATCTCGGCCCGAACGCCGCTTATGGTTGGCTGGCGGCAAACGCCGGTCGATTCGGGTTCGTCCAGCGCTATTCGTGGGAGCCGTGGCACTACGGCTTCAGCGCCGGGCCGGCGCCCTGTTCGGCGCCGGTTGTGCAACCGGTCCGCTCGGGGGCCGGGCACGACTCAAAGCGGGGCGGTGACGGCGCCGCTTCGTCGAGCCAGGGCCTGCCCGATTTCGTCCCGGCCGCTTATCGAAGTGCGATCGCCGAGGCAGCGTCACGCCACGGGGTGGCGGCCGATCTGTTGGCGGCGCAACTGATGGCCGAGTCGAACTTCAACCCGTTTGCGGTCTCCCCGGTTGGTGCCCAGGGAATCGCCCAGTTTATGCCAGGCACGGCGGCCGCCTACGGGCTCGTCGACCCGTTTGACGCCCCGGCGGCAATTGACGCCCAGGCTCGGCTGATGGCCGACCTGTTGGCACAGTTTGGCCGCAATGACCTCGCCCTGGCCGCCTACAACGCGGGCCCCGGGGCGGTCAGCGCCTGTGGGTGCGCCGATCCCTACCCCGAGACCGCGTCGTATGTCTCGCGAATCCTTGGCCTGATCGGTAGCACGACGATTGCGGCACCGGTTCCCGGGGTGACCCCCATCAGCGCCTTGGAGGTCCGGCTGATCGGCTGAAGCGGCCGCCAAGATTGGCGGCCGCCATGCCGGGAATGGGTCGCTACTTGACCGTGATAGTTCCTTCCATCCCCTCGCTGCGGTGATCCGCCACCGAGCAGAAGAAGGTGTAGGTGCCGGCCTCGAGATCAACGGTTACGTCGGTACTGTCGCCGCTGATGATGTCGGTTCCGCCGACCGCCGAGCCGTCTTCGGCTTCGATCTGGAAGTCGTGCGGGGTGGCCGAGTCGTTGGTGAACTCGAAGCTGGCTGATCCGGCGCTCGCGGTCAGTTCGGTCGTCTCGAAGGCGATCGCGCCGCTCGGGTCGGCCGAGATTGCCACCGGTGCCGCCGCTTTGCCGCCCTTACCACCGCTTTCGCCTTTGCCGCCGGAGTTGGTGCTCGCCGGAGGCGAAGGGTCGCCGGTAGTGTCAGCAGGTGCTTCGGTGTTGGTCGGCTCCGAGCTGGTCGCGTCGTCGTCGCCACAGCCAGCAACTGCAAAGCAGGCGAGGGCCAAGATGATCAGGGACAGGACGGCGAGTAGACCGGACCGCTTCGGCGATCGGGTGGTCGGGTTCATTGGGATGCTCCTTCGGGTTTGGGTTCTGAGCTTGCTTGAAACGCTCGTACAGGAGCGTATCGCCCCGTTCGACCGGGCGGGAAGGGTTCGCTTCGCCTTGATCGCAGGCGTTCCGATTGCGTGGCCAACGGTGTCAGCGGCTCAAGTCAGCCAGAGCGTTGGTACCGCGAGTTCGGCGAAGCCGCGGTCGCGGCTGACGAGAGTCCAGTTGCGCCGGAGCGCCGTCGCCGCGAGCAGCCTGTCGAATGGGTCGCGGCGCACGGACAGGAGTTCGGCCACGGCCTCGGCGTCTTGGCGGCTGCATCGGTCGGCGAGTAACCGTGCGCCTGGCAGATCGACCCCCAGCTTGGCCTGGCACGCGGATTCACTCGGCCGGCTCGGTGAATCCAGGCTCAGGCGGCTGGTCGAAGTCATCCGCCAGGTGGCCACCGATGCCGGGGACAGATCCGGGAGGCGCGATCCGCGGGCTGCGCTCGCGGATCAACCTTGCGACCGGGACCGGTCCCCTGCGGATCACGAACTCTTCGCCGCCCTCAACCCGGCGAATCAATTCGGTGAGGCGCGCCTTGGCCTCGCTGATGGGGACCGAGTCAGCCATCTGCGGAGGGTACCAATGGGGTCCGCCATGGAGTTCTCCTTCGGCTGGCCCCCCTTGCTCGCAATCGGGCCGATCTGGCTCGCCACGCCGCCTCCTAACGAGGGAATGCCAGCGCCTCGCACGGTCCAGGCGAGCCCGCTTCGAACCGGCCGCGGCTTTCGGAGGGAACTCAGCCTGGCGGGTCGAGGCCTGCCGGCGCCGCCGTCGACTGATCACCGGTGCGCCGCGAGGTTGCGTAGATTCTGTTGGGTGGAAGCCGCTCGCGAAGGAGCTGACATCGAGCGAAGGGCGCTGATGCGGGGGTGGGTCGCGAAGCTCACGCTCGAGCCGCTGGACCCGGTCCGTGACGCCAAGCTCTATCAGCCGCTGCGCGCAGTCGAGAGCGCGCTCGAGCCGGTCTTCTCGGAGGTCGAGCTAGCGGTTGACCGGACCGCGCAGCTCGTTACCGGCCCGCGTGGCTCCGGCAAGAGCACTGAGCTGTTGCGGCTAAAGAAGCGTTTCGAGGAGATCGGGTACCAGGTCGCCTACATCGACCTGCTCGCCTACGTCAATCGCTCCACTTCGGTCGACATCATCGAGATTCTGATTGCGCTGGCGCTCGGCGTTGCCGATGTGTCGGATCGCGCCGAGGCGCCGTCGGGAGAATCGACTCAATGGCGCGCGCGGTTTCAGGATTGGTTCAACCGGCTCGTCGATTCAACCTCGGCCTCGCTTCAGATCGGACCGGCTCGCGCCGGGTTCGACCTCGCATCGCTGTTACGCGAGAGTCCGGATTTCCTCACCCGGCTCCGGCAGCAACTCGCCTTCCATATTCCGAGGCTGCATGCTGAGGTTGACGAGTTCATTCGCAGCGTCGCCGACGACCGGGTGGTCCCCGGCGGTCCGGGTTTTGTCGTGATCGTCGATTCGCTCGAGAAACTCCGCGGGACGACGAGCAACAATGCCGATGTCCAAGCCTCGGTGGAGCGGCTGTTTGTGCACCACGGAGCCCTGCTGCGTTTCGACGCATTTCACGCGATCTATACGGTTCCGGTCCACCTAAAGTTCACCAACCCGGGCGCGCTTGGTTTGTTCAACGGCAGCGTCCGAATGGTGCCGATTTTGAAGGTGCACGATCAAAACGGGGCCGATCTCGAGGAAACGATCGCGGAGCTGGTTGAACTTGTCGGCAGACGTATCAAGTCGGAACTACTCCTTGGTGACCCCGAGCTGCTCCGCAAAATCATCCTTGCCTCCGGCGGTCATATTCGCGACCTGCTGCGGATAGTTCGAGAGGTGATCAACCTGGCCTTCGGGCGGCGGTCGAGCCTCCCGGCGGAGCCGTCGATCGTTGATCAAGCAATTGCCCAGATCGCCCGGGACCTTTCCCAACTGAGTGCGGAGGACGCTGATTTCCTCAGGCTCGTCGCCCGCAGTCGGGGTACTCTGAAGCCGAGTGAGGAGCAGATTCCGCGTCTGGCACGGTTGCTTGACCAGCACCTGCTTCTCGTCCACTCAAATACGGACTCGGGTTTCGCACTTTTGGCCCGTTGACCCGTTGAGTTAAGCGGCGGACCGTCGCCCGACGGTCGCGATCGCCCGGCGCTTTGACGTGGAACCCACCCGCAAGCAAGCAGGAGCACCGG
>JAHEXU010000025.1 GCA_023251975.1 bacterium
CGGCGCGATCGACGAGGCGGGTTCGGCACTCGGGGTGGCGCGGTCGCTGTGTCGGCCCGCGGAGGCTGCGGAAGCCGAGGTCGCCGCCGACATCCTGAAGATCCAAAACGAGCTGTTCGTGGCCGGGGCCGAACTGGCAACGGCGCCCGAGGCCGGCGGTCGGCTGAGCGACGGGGTGAGTCGGGTCACGGCCGCGATGGTCGACGATCTCGACGCGATGATCGACCGCTACATGGAGCGGGTCGAGCTGCCGCCAAAGTTCGTGATTCCCGGCGGCACGCCGCTGTCGGCGGCCCTCGATCTGGCCCGGGCAATCGTCCGCCGCGCCGAGCGCCGCAGCGCCGCCCTGGCGGCGGCCGAGCAGTTGCCCTCGGGCGAGGTGATCCGCTACCTCAACCGCGCCGCCGATGCGGTCTACGCCCTGGCCCGATTCACCGATCGCCGCGATCCGGAGCTGTTCGCCGGGCGGGCCGGAAACGCCAACGACTGATGGTTCGGGCGCGGGCGATTCGCGAGGGCGGCTTCACCCATCGGATCGAAGTCGGCGCGCACAGCCTGATCGCCGACGAGCCGCTCAGCGCGGGAGGTGCCGACGCCGGCCCCTCGCCGACCGAACTGCTGGCGGCGTCCCTCGCCTCCTGCACCGCGATCACGCTGGAAATGTATGGGGATCGCCATGGCTGGAATCTCGGCGGACTTACGGTCGCGGTCGACTACCGCCGCGACGACGCCGGGGTCGCACAATTCGCGCTCGCGATCTCGGCGCCGGCGGGGCTCGACCTCGAGCAGCGCCGAAAGCTCGCGGTAATCGCCGCGAAATGCCCGGTGCACCGCGCCCTCGCCCGGCCCTCGGCGATCGAAATCTCAACCGCCGCCGCGGCGGCCGCCTGACGGGCAGGGTCTTGCAACTCGGTCTCGCTGGCAAGACCTGCATCGTCACCGGGGCAAGCCGCGGAATTGGCCGCGAGACGGCGCGACTGCTTGCCGACGATGGGGCTGAGGTTCTACTGGCAGCGCGAAACCCCGACGGGCTGGCGGCGGCGCTGATTGACTGCCCGGGCGGCGCGACCTTGGCGATTGACATCACCGAACCGGACGCCGGGGAGCGGCTGGTCGCGGCGGCGCTGGAGCAATTCGGCCGCCTCGATGTCGTCGTCAACAACGCCGGGGCGGCGCGGCGGCGCGATCTCGACGAGGTCAGCGACGACGATTTCTACGCGGCCTTCGAACTCAACGTGATGGCGCCGCATCGCCTGATGCGAGCGGCGATCCCGGTAATGGTCTCAAATCGCTGGGGCCGCGTCGTCAATGTCTCCTCGACTGCCGGCAAGCGCCCCAGCGCCGCGATGCCCGAGTACTCGGTCACCAAAGCAGCCGAGCTGTCGTTGTCGCGCCTTTACGCCGACCGCTACGCCGCCGCCGGGGTCCTCGTCAACGCGGTCTGCCCCGGCCCGGTGGCAAGCGAGAT
Source organism: bacterium (assembly GCA_023251975.1). Classification (GTDB taxonomy): domain Bacteria; phylum Actinomycetota; class Thermoleophilia; order Solirubrobacterales; family 70-9; genus JAHEXU01. The sequence goes on from JAHEXU010000025.1 coordinate 1,469, forward strand.
GTGGATGGCGCCGGGCGGTCTACTCGACCAGAGCGTGGCAGCCGACGGGCACCCCGATCGCCGCAGCGCGCTCGATGCGGCCGGATCGAGTCGCCCGATTGGCCGCCTCGCCGAGGTCGGCGAGATCGCCGCCACGATCGTCTTTTTGTGCTCGGAGCGCGCCTCATATGTGGCCGGGAGCGCCTGGGGAATCGACGGCGGCACCGTCCAGGTGATCATTTGATCGACGGCGATCAACTGGGCGGGCGCCTGCTCTCCCCGACCGAAGCCGAGCGGCTCGACGCGCACGGCCACACCGAGGCGGCCGTCCTGGTCGCGCTCTACGGCGAGATTGACAACCCGACCGTGATCTATACCGAGCGCCGCCACGACCTGAACCGACACGCCGGGGAGATCTCGTTCCCGGGCGGTCGCCGTGACCCCGGCGAGGACCTGCTGGAGACGGCGTTGCGCGAGGCCGAGGAAGAGATCGACCTGCGCCGGCACAACCTGAGCGTGGTCGGAGCGCTGCCGCCGATCGCAACCTTCGTCACCAACTACAAGGTGCACCCGTATGTCGCGATCGTCACCGAGCCGACGCCGCCACTAACCGCAAGCCCGTCCGAGGTCGAACGGATCCTCCGTTTTTCGACGGCCGAACTGCGCACCGCGCGCGGTGTGAAGCGGCTGGTTCGACGCGGAATCCCGTTCAAGACCGACGTATTCGAGCTTGATGGGGCACTGATTTGGGGGGCCACAGCGCGGATCACAGTCGAGCTTTTGGATCGGCTCGCGCGAACCGGGGTTGCCGACTGACCGCAACTGCGACTATTGTCTCCAGCGTGGAAGCATCTGCCGCATCACCGAACCCGACCGGAACACCCTCGACCTCCGATGTCGACGCGATGGGCAAGGAAAAGCGTCGCGCCGTAGTCGGTAAAACCTACGGACCGACCCGGCGCAAGCAGATCACCGTTTGGGGGATCGTGGTCGGCGTCTTGGTTGTCCTTGCGATCCTCTTTTTGACCGTCGTCAGCAAGGTTGACAACCGCGATATCCCGCTCCAAGACACCGCACCCTGGACCCAGCCCGGCGCCTCCGAAGAAGAACCGCAGCCGACCGACTACCTCCACAACGGCACCGGTGGCCCCGACGATCCGTCCAGTACGGTCAAGCCCCCCGCTCCGGGCGACGGCGAGGTTCCCGAACCGACCGCTTCGCCAAGTTCGCGCTGACCCGCCGCAAGGGTGGCGCGCGCGGTCGAGCCCGACGCCCGGGTGGGCCGACGATGTGGCGGCGTCCCGCCACCGATTCGTCCCAGAACGCGGCGGACGGACAATCGTCGGGGTCGAGCGCGACCCGGTCGGACGCTCACCTGGCCGGGCACGAGGCGGGCTCAGCCAAGCAACGAGAGCAGGGCCGCCTCGGCTCGGCCAAGCCAGTCTGGCGCCGCTCGGGGGACCGACAGCGCCGCGGTCGGAATCCGGGTTCGCGCGCTTGCTTCGGCGATCAGTCCACAGCCGCCCGCGAGGATCTCCGAGGCGACCGAGCCAGTCGCCTCGTAGAGAAAGCCGCGAACCGGGGTGTCGACCAACTTCTCGAGCAGCCGTTCCAACCTTGGGCCATGAATCGCCGCGGCGGGGCCGTCAAGACTGCCGAGCAGGTAGAGGATCACGCTGACGTCGGCTACTAGCTCGAGCGCTTCGGCGGGGCGATCAGGATCGGCCAGCGCAGGTTCGATCCCGGCAGCCTCGATCGCCGCGAGGTGCTCGCGCCCGCGAGTCGTGCCGCGGACCCGCCAACCCGACGCCGCCATTCGCGCCCCGAGCTCGCGACCGTGGCAGCCAGCCCCGACGATCAAAAGCCGGGCCATCGGCGATCTCAGGCGTCGCCGTCAGGACCGGTCGGTTCGATCGCCTTTGCTGCGGCGCCGCGCTCGAGTCGATCGTCTAACGCCATTCGAGCCCGCTCGCGAACCGCCTCGTCCTCGGCCGCCATCCGATGTGCGTCGGCCTCGGTCAGCTCGGCGACGCCGCGCTTGCGTCGATAGGCGTTCTGCGCCGCCAGCATCTGCTCGACATCCTCCAGCTCCAGCTCGATCTCGGTTTCGTAGTCGCGGGTCGGCTTCCAGTCGAGCAGATCAGCGCCGCTGCCCGGGTAACCGCGTGCCAACAAGACCAGCAGGATCACCATCACCCCGACCAGCAGCGTCGCTACCAGGACCGCCGCCACAGCTAGCCCCGCGCGCGATCTTGATCGCGATACATCCCCACCATCCTAGATGGCCTGGTCAGCTCTCGCGGGAATCCTTTACCGAGCGCCAACATCCGCTCGAGATCAGCTCCCGGGGATCCGCGCAAACCGGCCCCTCGCACCCCGACGGCGTGGTTGCGTCGCCGGGGCGCTCGCGGTGGTGGTCCGGGCTGGTGATCGTCAGCGTGCAGGTCCCCTGCGGCGCCTCGAGCGACCTTGGCCGTCGAGGGCGAAGCGAGCCGGGTCCGACGACGGCGAACTCCTCACCTGCGGCCGCCTCGGCGGCCAGGGTGGGGCCAGCCCTCGGATCAGCGCGGTTGCCAGCTCGGCAACGCTCCGTAGACCGCCGCCGTATGGGGGATCTGGGCCGCGTGGATTCCTTCGCAACCGCGTGGCGCTGTACCTGGAGCCGATCACCATCACGCCGTACCTGGCAGTTCATTGCCCCTTCGGCAGGCTCGGTTCTCGTCGCTTGCCCGCCCTGGAGGGCGCCCGCAATAATTACTGAATCGATACGACTCGCCGAAGACAAGCTCCCCGGCGAGTCGTCGGGCGTGCCTCGGCTCACTAGTTTATTCGCGGGTCCCGAGCCATCCCGGCGTTCACCCCAGACCCGAAAAGACGGACGATCTGTCCATCGGACAGGAGAACCTCCTCCGAGCGCAAGAAGCTCGGTGAGCTGCGCCAGGCCAAGGGTGCCCTCGGCTACCTCGCGAAGATGCCGGCGCCCGTGCTCGAGGGGATCGGCTAGGATCGCTGTGTGAGGGGCTTCGTACAATCCTGTCACGCGAGCCGCATGATGCTGGCGGCGCTCGCTTGTGCCATGACGACGGTCGGCGTTGCCATCGGCGCTGGCTCGGGCGGCCTCAGCTACCGCTCCGAAAGCACCCCCGTCGCCGATGGGGCACAGGACGGGACGCCCGTCAAGTGCCCCGCTGGCACCCATGTCGCGGGCGGCGGCGTCTACATCACCGGAATCGATACCGACATTGAGGTCGCCACGAGCGCGCCCTTCTACAACGGCCCCGACGAGGGCTGGACTGGCTACGCGAACAACGACTCGGGCGCGCCGCAAACAGTGACCACGCACGCGATCTGCGCGAAGTCCGGGTCCTACAAGTACCGCTCCAAGTCACAGCCCGTCCCTGACGGGAGTCAGGTCGCAGTCACGGTGCGGTGCCCGGACGGCACCCGGGCGGCGGGCGGCGGCGTCTACATCGAAGGAACCTACACCGGCTTCGAGGTCGCTACGAGCGCGCCCTTCGACGGTCCCGACGCCGACACGAAGCCCGACGACGGCTGGAGCGGCTCCGCTAACAACGTAGCGGGGGTGGGCGCCACGGCGATGTCGACCGACGTGATCTGCGCGACATCCGGGAAGTACAGGTACCGCTCCGACCTCAAGCCCGTCGCCGACGGGAGCCAGGTCGGCCTCTCGGTGGGGTGCCCCGACGGCGCCCGGGCGGTCGCCGGCGGGGTCGCGATCTCCGGCAGCGGCGATACCGGCATTTCGGTCGCGACGAGCGCGCCTTCGGACGGCAGTGACATCGACACGAAGCCCGACGACGGCTGGACCGGCTACGCGAACAACGACTCGGGGATGCCGCAGACGATGAGCACCGAGGCGATCTGCAAGGGCTAAGCCTCCCGGCGGTGCTCAGAGGTCGCGACGGCATGACCGCCGGTTCGGAGGGATGCGAACGCGGTTGCACAGCTTGCGCGCAACCGTCCATCGCTCCCTGTCTCGCGAGGGATCGCATGCGCCTCGATTGGCCTAACTAACTCAATACTCGGCGCAGGCGTCCTCGGAGGCGATCGCCCCAACCGGACAACGCGCTTCGGCCCGTGCTTTGCTTGCGGGGGTTACCATTACCGGATGAAATCGGTTGCTGGCCGCGTGATGGCCATATGTCTCGTTGTCCTCGCCCTTTTTGTCCCCGCCGGTTGTGGTGGTGGCGCCGGCGGGAGCGGCCGCGATCTGGCGGAACTCGTCCCGGCTGACGCCCTCGCCTACGCCGAGTTCACGATCGATACGGACAGCGAGCCGGCCGATCGACTCTTCGAGATCATCGGGCGGTTCAGCGACGAGGACCTCCGGGCGGAGCTCGAGAGCGCCATCGACGAGAACACCGACGGGCTCAGCTTCGACGATCTCGATGCTGCCTTCTGTGACCGCGCGGCCGCCTACGCCGGCGACTTCGCAATCGCCGACCAGCTGATTCCGAGCGCCGCGGTGTTCGCCGAGGTTGCGGATCAAGGCAAGGCCGAGGAGCTCATTGAGCTGATCGGGTCGAAGCTGCCCGAGGCACAGGAGACCGAGGTCGATGGCATCACCTACATGAGCGCGGGGCCGCTCGCCTATGGCATCGTCGACGATCTGTTCATCCTCGGCACGACGGCGGGCCTCACCGAGGTGGCGCAGAACGCCGACGGGGCGGAGGGCGAGCGGCTTGCAGATCGGGCCGAGTTCACGCAGACCGAGAGAATCGGCCGCGAGGACACCTTGGCATACGGCTACTTCGACTTCGCGGCATTGTTCGACCTCGCCGAGCGAGCGATCGACAGCGGGCTGGCTGATGGCCTCTCGGGCGAGGGCCTGTCGCCCGGTGGATCGACCCGGCAGCTCTGGAGCGATCTGCTCGACTACTACAAGCAGGGGTTCGGGCTGAGTGAGATCGACGCCCGGCCAGCCGCCTTCGCGATCGACGCGCGTGATGACCGCATCAGCTTCGTCGCACTGACCGGCTCTAACGAGGACCGACCCGAGCTGAGTTCTCCGACGCTGTCAGCCTCAGTACCCGAGGATGCTTGGCTGGCGGTTTCCGCGGACGACTACTTCAAGGGCTTCGAGGAGGAATTGCGAAGCCCGATTCTCACGCAGTCGTTGAGCTTCTCGAAGGAGAGAATTGAGCGCGTCTATCGCAAGGGGCTCGGAATCGATCTCGCGGCGTTGGGTGCCCTTGAGGACTTGATGATTGCGGCCCGCGGCACCACCGTCGATGAGCTCAGCGTTCGCGCGGTGCTGGGAGCCCCGAAGCCGCAGGGTTTGCGCGCCGCCCTCAATGGTTTCGCGAAGTCAGCGATCCTGCAGCGGTTGGGCGATGTCACTCCGCTGGATTTGCCGGACCCGGCGATCGGCTATTCGATCGAGTCGGCCGCGCTCCCGAAGCCGCTTCTAGTCGGCCTCGGCAAGACCCGGCTCGTAATCACCTACGGCGATGATGGGTTCGAGGATCTGCTCAGCGCCGACGGCGGGCCGACAACGACCGGACCGTTGGCGGATGCCGGGCCGTTGTTCGGGGAGGGTGGGGTGGCCTCTGGCGCGATCGACCTCGACGCCGTCGTGGCGTTGGTCGCCGATGCGGGCGACGCCACGGATGAGGATCTCGCCAAGGCCGAGCCTGTTGACCTGATTGCAGTCGGCGGCCGCGACGAGGGCGACGTGCGGATCTCGCAGTTCATCTTCACCGTCGATTGACGCTGACCGCTAAGATGTCCGAGTGGGTCGGGGGGCGTGATTCTCCGGGCTCGGGCCTTGCCTGCACCGCCCTGCGACATCCAGGAAATTGACCCGCCCTCGGGTTCGAGCTGAACAGCGATATCGCGGCCCGATCCCTCCAATCTCATCAAGCAGCGATACCCGGTCTCGGGCGGCTCGGCTCGCCCACCGCGATCCGTAATCCGTAGGCAGAAGCGCCATATCAGCCGTACTCGTGCGTCCCAGTCCGTCATGGAACCCTCGAATAGTTGAAGATCGAGACGGGATCAATGGCCGGATGGGGCGACTACGGGTCGCCTGGGTTGCGCAATCCGGGTGGCGGGTCGGCTGGGTGCTATCCGCGCGCTGCGAGCGGGCTCAGGAGGAATCGCGGCGAAATTCCACCCCAACCGGCGAGGAGAACCGTATAAGGGCCGGTTCCGCCAGCCCGGACGAGGCTCGTCACGTCGGCGTAGACCTGATGGCGAGCCGACGGCGAGTTGTCGTTGGATGTGAAGTCGAGGTGGGTCGCCGTGATCGGGGTGTAGGTGGGCGAACTCGGTCTCGCGAGCAGAACCTCGCCCCGCTTTGGGGGGTCGGGAGCGGCGAGCTCGGGGCCGATGGGTCGATTGTAAGCCCGCCCCAGTAAAGCGCGGCGTGTAGGACCTGCGAGCCCGCAGGCAGCTGGAGGGTCGCCGTCGAGGAGTTGAAGGTCGCGCCATCGCCGTCGACATCGATGTATTACCGATGTATTGCATGATGTGATCTTGATTGTTGAGCCGGGCTCCGGTTCCGTGGCGCGCGTCGACGCACTCGGCACCCGGAGAGGGTGTGCAGGTCAGGACCGGGCCTGCCGCCATCGTGATCTCGTCGCGGGCTTCGGTCTCGTAGCGAGCCTCGAAGTCACGGAACCCGAAAGCCGGGGCAGGCAGGCAAGCCGCGGCGATCACGATGGCGCCAAGCGACCACCCGACGACGCCGGGTTGACGCCCTCGATTACACAACTGAACCCTGCTCATCGCCCAACCGGGCGGCCCGTAGCAGACGCCCGGGTAGCCGCGATGGGTAAACCCGGCGGCGCAGCCAGGTGCGCCGGCTCAGCGGCCGATCAGGTTGAAGCGGACGCCGCGGCGGGGCCGTCGGTCAGATCAGGACAACTCCGGCCCCGGACCCGCTCTGCAGCGCTGCTCCGGCTCGACACCTGCGAGCATTACTGAGATGAGCACCGAGTCGCAAAACTCCCCACCGCCCCTAGTCAGCATCGACGGAGCGATTGGGGCGATCGCCGACGCGACCATCTCAATCAGCGACGATGGCCTGCTGCGCGGCGATGGAGTTTTCGAGGTGGCAAAGCTCTACCGAGGCGTCCCCTACGCGCTCGACGAGCACCTCGATCGGATCGAGCACTCGGCGGCGGCAATCACCCTGCCGATCGATCGCGACAGCCTGCAGGGCGAAATCACGGCGCTGATCGAGACCGCGGAGTTCGAGGGCGAGGCAACCCTGCGTCTCGTCTGCACTCGGGGCGGTCGCCGGATCGCGATGCTGGAGCCGCTACCGCAGTGGCCCGAAACGACGACCCTGGCGACGATCACCTACGCGCCGAGCGTGATCCTAACCGGCGTCAAGTCAATCTCTTACGCCGCCAACATGCAGGCGACCCGAGCGGCGCAGCAACGGGGCGCCGCCGAGGCGCTGTTGGTCCGCGAGGACGGGCTGATCCTCGAGGCGCCGACCTCGTCGATCTTCTGGGTCGGAGCCGACGGGGTGATGCGAACCCCGGCGCTCGACTGTGGCCTGCTCGACTCGATTACGCGACGCCGAATCCTCGAGGCAACTGAGGTCGAGCAGGGGCACTATCACGGCGCCGACCTCGAGGGGGCAAGCGAAGCGTTCATCGCCTCCTCCACCCGCGAGGTCCAGGCGGTTGCCGCGATTGACGGGGTGGCACTGACGAACCCGCCCGGTCCCCGCACCACCGCGGCTGCCGCGGCGCTCGCCGCTGCGGTCCGGGCCGCACTCGCGAGGGTCTGACCGACGCTCAACGCGGGCGCCGCCCGCTATCCTGCGCGGTGCGTTCAGGCCGCATCGCAGGGGTCAGCGGCTCGTCGAGCCCGCGCGCAAATGGCAACGACGATGCCGATCTCAAGTCCCGAACACCCGACGAACTATCGCCGCGCCCGGCTTGGCGCCGTCGCGCTTGGGCTGATTGTCTCGCTCGGAATCGCACTGCTTGTGGCACACTCGCGTCCCGCCCGCGGCGCCGTCTCGGACGGTCCGAACCTAATCGTGATCGTCAGCGACGATCAGGAATACGTCACCGCAAACCGCCGCTACATGCCGCACACGATCGAAGACCTGGCCGACGCCGGAACGAGGTTCGACAACTTCGTGATCACAACGCCGCTCTGTTGCCCCTCCCGCGCCACCCAGCTGACCGGCCAGTACGGCCACAACAACGGCGTCCTTTCCAATAAGCCCGGGTACCCGACGCTGATCGACCCCGACAACACCCTGCCGGTCTGGCTACAGGGCGCGGGCTACACGACGGCCCATATCGGCAAGTACCTAAACGGCTACAAACGCGCTGGCGACCCGCTCGCCCCAGCCCCGGGCTGGGATGTCTGGTACACGAACACCCGTCAGCGCTATTACAACTACACCCTGTCCTCGAACGGGACCCCGATTGAAAAGGGCGACGCAGCCGAGGACTACTCGACCGATGTCTACACCCGCCGCGCCGTCGGTTTGATCCGGCGCCGCTTCGACACCGATCCGAACCCGTTTTACCTCCAGCTCGACTACCTGGCGCCCCACGTCGACGGCACCGCGACCGCACCGTGTCGGTTCAGCCCGATCCCGGCCGAACGCGACGAGCACCGCTTTCCGCACCTGCGGGTCCCGATGCCGCCGTCCTATGACGAAGCCGATACCAGCGACAAGCCGGATTTCATCGCTGCGTTGCCACCGTTCAGCGCCCGTACCGAGCGGGCGATCCGGGCTCGCTATCGTTGCCGCGTTCAGTCGCTGCAGGCGGTCGATCGCGGGATCGACCGAATCGTCCGCGCGCTCGACGCGACCGGCCTGCTGGATAACACGGTGATCCTTTTCTACTCCGACAACGGATACCACTCCGGCGAACACCGGCTCGCGAAATCGAAGGGCCTAGCCTACGAGGAGGACATCCTCTCGCCGCTGTTGGTGCGACTGCCGGAGTCGCTGGCCGGTGAGTCAGCGCCGCCGCGCGAGATCAGCGACCCGATCGGCAACATCGATTTGGTGCCGACAATCCTCGATTTCGCGGGGACAGACCCTTGCATCGATTCCGACACCTGCCGAGTCCTCGACGGCCTCTCGTTTCGCGGCCTGATCGACAACTCGGGCGGGAGTTGGCCCGCGCGGCGTCCGCTCGGGATCGACATCGCCCAAGACGGCGCGCTTGCCGGCGGCACCCGCGCCTGTCGCTACCACGCGATGCGAGTCGACCGCGAGGTGATCATTCAGCACGAGCGGACCCTCGACCCGCGCACCAAAAGGTGCGAAGATTCGACCGAGGTTGAGCATTACCGGCTCGACAGCGACCCCTACGAGATCCGGAACCTCTACCCCGGCCCGACGTTCTCGCAACTTCGCGCCGATCAAGAGGCGCTGCTGTCGGAACTCGAGCAAATCCACGTCTGCGCCGGGATCGAAGGTCGCGACCCCGAGCCGGCGAGCGGCGTTTACTGCGGATGAGCGCGGCGGATCGGATTGGGCGGATCAGGCTTGGTCGGATGGGTATCGCGGCGGTGCTGGCGCTGGTGGTGGCGACCGGGCTCCTCCTCGGTTGCGGCGGCGACGGTGACGAGCCAGACCCGCCGTTTGCCGATGCCCCAACCGGCATAGTCCCGAACCCGAAGCGCATCGCCGACGAACGGCCGAACGTGATCGTGATCGTGACCGATGACGAGACCGCCGCCGAGGCCAGCCCGAAGCTGATGCCAAACACCTGGAAGTTGCTCGGCAAACGCGGGGTTCGCTTTTCCAACTTCGTGATCAGCTCGCCGCTTTGCTGTCCCTCGCGGGCGATCCATCTGACCGGCAACTACGGACACAACAACGGGGTCCTCTCAAACGAGCCTGGCTACGCGCGACTGCGCGACAAAGGCAATGTCCTGCCCGCCTGGCTGCAGGCCGCTGGCTACCGGACCTCGCACGTCGGCAAGTTCCTCAACGGCTACCGGAACTTCCAAAAGCGCCCCGCCGCGGTCGCGCCCGGCTGGGACGACTGGTACACGCTGATCAGCGACCACTACCGCGAGTACAACATCTCGATCAACGGCAAGCGGGTCGAGCGCCAAAAACACGACGACCGCTACTCGACCGACGAGCTGACCGACGCGGCGGTCAGCCTGATCGAGGACTACTCCGACGACCCAGAGCCGTTTTACCTCCACCTCGATCAGATCGCACCGCATTCGGATGCCAAGTCAAAGCAGCCGTGCGAGAACACCGCGCTCCCCCGCTCCGATGACATCGGCAGTCTTGGGTCGGTCGCATTGCCGCGTACTCCATCGTTCAACGAGCGGGCGATCGCCGACAAACCGTCGTTCATCGCCCGCCAACCGCGGCTCTCGAAGACCGCGATCGCCGAGATCGACAACCGCTACCACTGCCGGATCGAGTCGCTACAGGCGGTCGATCGCGGCGTCGCGAAGATCGTCAGGACGCTACGCCAAACCAAGCAGAAAAGCCGGACCGTGATCCTGTTCTACTCCGACAACGGCTTCTTCCTCGGCGAGCACCGGATCGCGAAATCGAAGGGGCTGCCGTATGAGGAGTCGATCCAGGTACCGCTTTTTGCCTACCTGCCGAAGTCATTGCGACAGGCCGCCGCCCCGCCGGTGCTGGACGACGCGACCGCCTCGATCGATCTGGCGCCGACGATCCTCGACCTCGCCAACGCCAAGCCCTGCACCGGGGCGCGCGCACGAGGTGGCGAGTGCCGTCGGCTCGACGGGCGCTCGCTTTTGCCGCTGCTCGACGGGCGCGGTGACTGGCCGAGCGACCGCACGATCCTGCTCGAGCTGTCGCAACGAAACGGCCTCGCGGGCGGCAGCGTCGCCTGCGACTACCACGGGATCCGGACCGCCGACGGCCAGGTTTTTTTCACCTACACCCGGATCCCGACCCGCGACGGCGAACGCTGCCGACCCGCCTCGGAAATCGAGCACTACGACCTCAATCGCGACCCATACGAGCTTCATGACCTCGCCGCCGACGGTCGGCTCAGCGCCCCCGAGCGCCAAATGGCGGCGACCGCCCGCCGGCTCCAAGACTGCAGCGGCATCGCGGGCCGCGAGCCCCCCCTTAGCGGCCGACCGTTTTGCGAGTAGCGGCCGGATTGCCCGGGGCTCGATCCACCGCACCCCAGCGGGTCGGGCGGACGGCGGCTCGGCCGCGGCGTCGAGTTTGACAAGCTGGCGCGATGGATTTCGAACTCTCAGACGAACAGCAGATGATCTCCGAGACGGCACGACGCTTTGCCGACGAGGTGATCACACCGCGGGTCCGCGACAACGACCGGGCGGCCCGGTTTGACCGCGAACTCGCCTCGAAGCTTGGCGAGATCGGCTACCTCGGCGCCCCGGTCAGCCGCGACTACGGCGGCCAAGCGCTCGGTTACGTCGACTACGGCCTGATCGTCGAACAGATCGGCCGGGCCGACTCGGCTGCCCGCACTGTCGTCAGCGTCCAAACCTCGCTGGTCAGCGGCTCGATCGACCGCTGGGGAAGCGAACAACAAAAACAGCGCTGGCTACCGAAGCTATGCAGCGGCGAGTCGCTCGGCTGCTTCGGACTGACCGAGCCCGACACCGGCTCGGACGCCGCCAACCTGCGAACCCGGGCGACCAAAATCGACGGTGGCTGGAAAATCAGCGGGGCCAAGATGTGGATCTCGCTCGGCAACGTGGCCGATCTGGCGCTGATCTTCGCGCAGACCGACCCGGAGAAGGCCCATCGAGGGCTCGCCTGCTTTTTGGTCCCGACCGCGAGCGAGGGCTTTTCGAGCCAGGAAATCCACGGCAAGCTCGGGCTGCGCGCTTCCGACACCGCGTCGCTTGGGCTCGACGGCGTCGAGCTGCCCGACGAGGCGCTGCTCGGCGAGGTCGGAGACGGCTTCAAGGTGGCGATGTCGGCGCTTGATTCGGGTCGCTACTCGGTCGCCGCCGGATGCGTCGGGATCTGCGACGGCTGCGTCGATGCCTCGGTCGAGTACGCGACCACCCGCAAGCAGTTCAATGTGCCGCTGGCCCGATTCCAGCTGGTCCAAGCGATGATCGCCGACATGGTGGTGCGGCGCGACGCCGCCCGGATGTTGGTCCTGCGAGCAGGGCTCCTAAAGGACGCCGGCAAGCCGAACACCTCGGAGACCTCGGTCGCCAAGCTCTACGCCAGCGAATCGGCGGTCGAGTGCGCCAACCTCGCGATCCAGGTTCACGGCGGCGCTGGCTACGTCGACGATTTCCCGGTCGAGCGCTACCTACGCGATGCCCGGGTCACCACGTTGTATGAGGGAACCAGCCAGATCCAGAAGCTAATCATCGCCCGCGCCGCGACCGGAATCGACGCGATGCGCCCCTGAGCGGGCTCGGTCGTCGGCGCGGCACCCGACCCCCGCGGGGCCGCCGCCCACCGCACAGCCCGGCGCCCGGGCGCCGCGGTGGCGAACCGGTCAGTCGATCGCCGGGGCACTGTCGCGCAGGTACCACTCGGCATCGAGAGCGCCGCGACAGCCTGACCCGGCGGCGGTGATTGCCTGGCGGTAGCTGTGATCGACCAGATCGCCGACCGCGAAGACGCCCCCCAAGTTGGTCGCGGTCGAGGGCTCGCGAACCTTGACGTAGCCGTTGTCGTGCAGGTCGATCTGGCCCTGCACCAGCTCCGAGCCGGGGGTGTGGCCGATCGCGATGAAGGCGCCGCCGACCTCAAGCTCCTCGACCTGTCCGGTCTCGGTGTTGCGGAGCCGTGCCAGCGCCAGCTTGCCGTCCGAACCGGCGATGAACCGCTCCGGCGCAAACGGGGTCTTGAGGGTGATGTTGGCGGTCTCGCGAGCCCGATCGAACATGATCTTCGAGGCCCGAAACTCGTCGCGGCGATGCACGATCGCCAGCTCGGAGGCGAACTTCGAGACGAAGATCGAATCCTCCATCGCCGAGTCGCCGCCGCCGACCACCAGCACCTTCTCGCCCTTGAAAAAGGCGCCGTCGCAGACGCCGCAGGTCGAAACCCCGCGGCCTCCGAGTTCGACCTCGCCGGGGACCCCGATCGTCTTCGGCTCGGCGCCCATCGCCAAGATCACCGCCCTGGCGCGATACTGCTCGCCGCCGACCGCGACGGTCTGGATCGTGCCGTCGCCAAGCTCGACGGCGGTCGCGTCGTCGGTGATGAAGCGGCTGCCGAAGCGCTCCGCCTGGGCGCGGAGCCGGATCATCAACTCCGGCCCCATGATCCCCTCCGGGAAGCCGGGGAAATTCTCGACATCGGTGGTGTTTTGGAGCTGGCCGCCCCACTGAAATCCCTCGATCACAAGCGGCGCCAACTCGGCGCGGGCCGCGTAGATCGCGGCGGTGTAACCGGCGCAGGCACCGCCGATAATGATCAGGTTTTCGACCGAGGTTGGTTCGCTCACGAAACGAAAGCTAGATGACCACGGCTCAGGGGGCGGCGCCGGCTGGCAGCGGATCATCAGGGGCGACCCGGCCCTCGGCCTTCCAGCGCGCGACCGTTTGGCGGAGCTGAAAGAAGGCAACGACGCCGGGTGGGACCGGGGTCCAAAAGGCGATCACGCGGTAAACCAAAACGACCGTGATCACCGTCTCAAGCGGGTATCCAAAGGCGAGGAAGGCGCCGATCATGCCGCCGTCGACCGCCCCGACCCCGCCCGGTGCCGGGGCCAGGTTCGCCACCATCCCGACGAAGAACCCCTGGACCACGACGGCGATCGGGAGCGCCAGCCCGAAGGCCTCGAAACAGGCCCACAAAATCGCGACGTTGGCCGCCCAAAACCCGACCGCGCCGATCGTGATCAGCCCCGCCTGGCGGGGGTTTTGGAGCAGTCGAATCGCCTCGCGGATACCGCGCGAGACGGTTGCCGGCACGGTCACGAGGCGATGCGCCAGGCGGCCGAGCGCGCCGCCGCTCTTCAGCCCCTCGAAGCGTCGCTGCAAATCTCCCGGAACCAGGCCAACCAGCGCCAACGCCACCAAGACCCCGCCGGAGATCGCCGCCGGAACGATCGTCATCGAGACCGGCGATTCGCCGCGCAGCACCCCGGTTCGCAGCAAGACCCCAAAAATGATCAACCCGAGCACGTAAACGAGGTAGAGCAAAACCAAGAATGCGACCATCTTCACCACCGCAACCGCCCGCGCCATCCCGGCCCGGCGCAGCGCCCAGTAGCTGAGAGCGATCCCGCCCGCCCCGCCGGCCGAGAAAACCCGCGAGGCGGCGATCCCGGCCATCGTGATCTGGTAGCTCTCGTTCCAGGCGAGCCGGACATCGCGGCCGACGACGCCACGAAACAGGGCGACGTAGGAGCCGAAGGCAAGCAGGTTGAAGGCCATCCCGAGCCCGAACCAGCGGAGGCTGCCGTCGCCGATCTTTTTGACCGAGTCGTCGATCCCGGCAACCTGCGGCAGGACGACGTAGATCGCGACGACCAATACGAAGACGATCGCCATCGTCTGCAGGATTCGGGTCGGGTCGACGCCGGCGAAGTCGTCGTCGGCCTCGCTCGGCGCGACCGCTGCGGGGCCTTCCGGGGTCACGCCGCGAATACTCTCATGACGACGGCGCAGAAGGCAAGAAACTCGGGTCAAACTCGGGTCGCCGCAACCGCGCGCTCACCGCTTCGGCCAGCGGCGCCGCAGCCGAACCGACGCGACGAACCACCACGACGACGGCGGCGCCGGCCAGCAGATCGGTCAGGTAATGCTCGCCGAGGTAAACCAGGGCGAAGCCGAGGGTGGCGGCGTAGGCGGTGCCGACGGCGCCAGCCACCGGGTCGGTCTCGGCGAGCACGATCGCCGCCATCAGCGAGGCCGCAAAGTGCAGTGACGGCATCGCCGCCCAGGGGTTACCGCCAAGCGCCTCGTAAAGGCGCGGCCAAGCATCGCCCCACTGGCGTTCGCCGACCTCGACCATGATCCGCCGTACCTGCTCACCGTCGGTGTGGCCGTTCTCGGCCGCCCACCAGGGCGGCGCGGTCGGAAGCCCGAAGTAGCCGAGGCAGCCGATGTCGTAGACCATCTGCATCCGCAAGGCACCGCGGCCGAACTCCTCGGGGCGCCGCGCCATCACGTAGAGCAGGGCACTATGCGGCTCCAAAAACCACAGCCAGTGGGTCCAGGTCAGCACCCAATCGAGTCGAGTCGGCTCCTCGCCCCGGCGCAGCAGCCGCTGCAGCCGAGCATTGGGAAGGCGGCCGAACCCAAAGCAACGGTCAATCGCGATCGGGTAGCGAACTCGGAGGCGCTGCTCGAGCCGCTCGGGATCATCGAACGGCAGCTCGTGGGCGATCGTGAAGGCCCACATGCCGAGGGCGTAGGTGGCGCCATCGCGCAGCTTCGAGGGTCCGAGCAGGAGTCGGATCGACGGTGGACCGAGGGCGAGGGCGGCCAACGAGAGCTTCAGGTCGATCCCGCTGCGGCGCCGGGTCAATGGGACCGCGAAGGCGGCCACGAGCCCGGCTGCGGCGAGCGCGCGGACCGATCGGCGGGCGCTCGGGTTGCGGGCAAATCGCGCGGCGGCGGGCAAGGCGGCGGCGAGTATACGGCCGCCGATCGGATTCGGGAAGGGGCGGCGTAGCGGTTGGGCATGGCGGCGCGAAGTGACCGGCAAGGCAATGCGACGGCGCGAAGGCGCATTACCGCGCCGCCGCGATTACAATGGCCGCGCCTTGCGTTCGACGCGAACACACCTCGGCCTAATCGTGGGCCTGCTCACCTTGGTCGGCCTGATCGGCGCCGGCCCTGCCGAAGCGGCCCGACTTTTTCCCGCCGATCCGGTCTCACCCAACGCCACCGACGCGAACACCAGCTTCCTGGTGATGTCACTGCTTACCGGGCTCGCGGTCGTCGTGATCAACGCCGCGATCATCATCGCGGTCCGCAAGCGGGCCGCCGTCGGCGAAGCCGCCCAGACCCGGGCCGGCCACCGGTTCGTGCCACGCCTAGTCGCGATCTTGGGCGGCGGGGCGGCGCTTTTGATCGTGTTCGGGATCGTCATGACCGAGAAGTCCCGCGACTACGAGGGAGCGGCGGCGGCGGTCGATGCCGAACCGATCGAGATCCTCGCCTCCGGCCAACAATGGCTGTGGCGCTACGAATACCCCGACGGCACCTTCAGCTACCACGACCTGATCGTCCCGGTCAACACCCCGATCAAGCTCGAGATCAACTCGGTCGATGTCCGCCACCGTTGGTGGGTTCCGGCGCTGGGCGGTGGCTTCGACGCCGTCCCCGGTCACCGCAACAACCACTGGTTCGTCGCCGACCAGGTCGGTAACTACGAGGGCGCCTCGACCGAGTACTCCGGCCCCGCCTTCGCGACGATGCGGACCACCGTCAAGGTCGTCGAGCCCGCCGAGTACGAGGCCTGGCTGAGCCGGCAGGCCGACGAAATCGCCGCCGCCCAGAGCGCGGTCAACGACAAGGTTCTGCGCGATCAAGCGGCAGCCGAGGAGGCAAGCAAATGACCCCGCCCCCGGCCAGCGCCGAAGCGGCCCGCCCCGAGCTGATCAGCGCTGGCATCCCGGCGCCGCGCTCGGCCTGGATCGTCCGCGCCACCAGCCCCGACCACAAGGCGGTCGGCTCGATGTTCATCGCCGCCGCGCTGATCTTCGCGCTGCTCGCGGTGACCGAGCTCTTCTTCATGCGGGTCCAGCTCCTGGTCCCCGACGCAACCCTGCTGCGCCCCGAAATCTTCGACCGCTTCATGACCGCCTTCGGCGTCACCTCGGTGCTGCTGTTCGCGCTACCGCTGGCGGCGGGACTGATGACCTACATCGTGCCGCTGCAAATCGGCGCCCGCGGCAGCGCCCTGCCGCGCCTCGGACAGCTCTCGTTTTGGCTCTACCTGTTCGGTGGCGCCACCCTCTACCTCGGTTTCCTGTGGCGCCCCTCCGAGGCCGGGGTGACCGCCCTGGCGCCGCTCAGCGACGACCTCTACTCGGCCAATCACGGGGTCGACCTGTGGATCGCCGGGGTCGCCCTGGTCACCCTCGGGCTGATCTGCTTCGCCGTCAACATGCTGGTGACGTTGCGGACTCGGTCGGGGCCGGGGATGGCGCCGAGCCGCCTGCCGCTGTTCGCGGTCGCGGCCAAGACGGTGTCGCGCCTGCTCTTGGTGATCGGCCCGGTAATGCTGGCCGCGCTGACGATGCTAATGATCGATCGCAACTTCGACGGGATCTTTTTCAACCCCGACGAGCAGGGCTCGCCGCTGCTTTATTCGCACCTCTCGTGGATCTTCTTCACCGGCGCCTACATCGCGATCGTGATCAGCTTCTTCGGGGCGATCTCGGAGATCGTCGCGACCTTCTCCGGCAAGCCACAGTTCGCCCACCGCGCCACCGCGACGGCGTTCAGCGCGATCGCGGTGCTCGGCGTCGCCGCCTGGATGCAGAATATGTATTCGGCCCCGATGCCGATCGGGTTCAGCTACTTCGCGATGGTCTGCGCAATTGCCCTGATCGTGCCGTTTGGGATCGTGCTCGTCAACTGGCTCAAGACCCTGAGTGGGGGCTCGATCCGGATCACCACGCCGATGCTGTTCGCGCTCGGCGCGATCAGCGTCGCCACATTCGGCCTGCTCGGCGAGCTCAACCAATCGATCATCCCGGTCTCGTGGCTGGTCGGCGGCACCGCCACCTCGGCCGGTGACACCGCCTACGCGCTGATCGGCTCGGCGGTCTTCGGCGGCCTGGCCGCGCTCTACTACTGGCTGCCGAAACTGACCGGGCGTACCGCTGGCGAAGGGATCGGCCGCGCCTCCTTTTGGGCGCTGTTCGTCGGGGTCCACCTGATGATCCTGCCGTCCGAGCTGGCCGGTTTCGACGGGATGCCCGCCAACGTCTACAAGTTCTTCGGCGATACCGGGCTGAGCGGCCTCAACGCCCTGTCAAGCCTCGGGGCGCTGGTGTTTTGCATCGGTCTGGTTGCCTCGATCGCCAACCTGGCTCGCGGCGCGGTCGCCGGGGTCACGGCCGGTCCGGACCCGTGGGGCGCCAACACCCTGGAGTGGTTCGCCGCCTCGCCGCCGCTCCCCCACAACTTCGACCTGGTGCCGGACGTGCGCGGAACCGAGCCGCTGCGCGAGATTCGCGACGCGGTCCGCCGCGCCGAGGCCGCCCGGCCCGCCACCGTCACCGCTGGCCCCGCTCCGTCGACCGGCTCGGCCGCCGAGCCGGTCGCGAAACCAACCGATCCGCCGGCACCACCGCAGCCCGTCGAGTCGGCGCCGGTCGAGCCGGCCCCGCCGGGCGCCTCCGAAGACGGCGGCGAGCGCGCGGGCGATCAGCCGCCTGTAGCCTGACGATCATGGAAGCCCTCTCGGCGCCCCGTCACGGCACCCTCGACGGCCCTCTCCCGAGCACCGCGCCCCCGGAATCGGTCGCCGGGGCGAGTCGAGGCGCCGTCCTCTTTCGCGCCTACATTGCCCTGACCAAGCCGCGGATCATCTCGCTGCTCCTGTGGACGACGGTGATGGCGATGGCGGTCGCAAAGCCGCGCGGCCTCGCGCTTGACACCGTCCTTTTGACGATGCTTGGCGGCTACCTGGCAGCGGGCGGAGCGGGCGCGATCAACCACTACATCGACCGCGAGCGCGACGCTCGAATGAACCGGACAAAGGGGCGCCCGATCGTCGACGGCACGATCGCCCCGCTGCACGGCCTGATCTTCGGGATCGTCCTCGGGGTTGGCGCCTTCTTCCAGCTGTGGGCCACGATCAACCTGCTGTCGGCCGCGCTGGCGATGCTGGGGCTGCTCGGCTACGTCTTTATGTACACGATCTGGCTGAAGCCCCGGACCCCCCAAAACATCGTGATCGGCGGCGCCGCCGGCGCGATGCCGCCGTTGGTCGGTTGGGCCGCCGCGACCGGCTCGATCAGCGCCGAGGCGCTTTGGACCTTCGGCTTTGTTTTTATGTGGACCCCGCCCCACTTCTGGGCCCTGTCGCTATTGATCGCCGACGACTACGCCCGCACCGGCGTCCCGATGCTGCCGGTGGTACGGGGGGAGCGAACCACCCGGCGCTCGATCGTCGCCTACACCCTCGCGCTGGTCGCGGTCACCCTGATCCCGGTCGCGCTCGGCAGTTTCGGCCCGCTCTACGGCGTCATCGCTGCCGCTTGCGGCGCCGGCTTCCTCGGCCTCGCGATCAACCTCGCCCGGCACCCCTCGAAGCCCGCCGCGCTCCGCACCTACCTGTTCTCACTCTCCTACCTGGCAATCCTATTCGCCGCGCTCGCGCTCGACGCGGTGCTGGCCGCGTAGGCAACCGTCGGCTCGCGGTCTCTGGTAAAAACCACCCTGATGGACCGCACCCGCGCAACTTCTTCAATCCGATTCGGCCTGATCTACGGAGGTCTCGCGATCGCCGCGTTTGGCCTCACCTTCGTGGCCGCGCTGTTCTACCTGCCCTAACCGAGACCGGACCCGACGATCGCCACCCCCTCAAACCCCGGTCCCGCCACCGAGCTGATCCCGCTCACCGCTCCGTCTTGGATGCCGGCGATCTGCGCATTCGGGATCGTGCTGATCGTAATCGGCAGCTTCTTCGCATGGGTGATCGCTGCGATCGGCGCCGCCCTCACCGTGGCCGCGATCAAGAGCTGGGCGCGCCGAACCAGCGCCGAAATTGCCGCGATGCCGCGCAGCCAAGAGATCTCAAGCGCCGTCATCGCCCCGATCCCGGCCCGCCGCACCGAGTAGCGCTGGCCGAGCCTGAGGGCTAGGCGCCGCTCGGCTTGCCTGCCTGGTACTCGCGTAGCCCGGCGAGCGCCTTCTTTTGGACGACGACTCGAATTAGCGGGCTCCAGCCGAGCAGCAAGCCGGGCAGGCCGAGCGCTTGGCGCGACCAGGAATTGAGGCTGAAGCTGTCGCGATGGTCGGCGATCAACCCGGCGTCGTCGAAACGGAAGGCGGCCTCGACATCGTTGTGAACCTTGCGACCGGTCTGGAAGGTGTAATCGGCCAGCCAGTGGGCGCTGCCGGTCCGCTCGCCCGCGTCGTGATCGACCAGGGTTATCTGCAGGTCGGTAGCTCGCTCGGTCAGCATCCGCCACATCTCGACGGCCTCGCCCGGAGCCAACTCGCCGAAGGCGGGGTCCTCAAAGACCGCGTCGTCTCGGTAGCAGACGGCCATCCCGTCGCCGTCGCAGCGCCCAAATGCAGCGTAGAGGTCGGCGATCGTCTGCTTGTTACGTTCCGCTGCGGTCATCGTCGCTGATCCACTGTGCTAATCGAGAATCTCTCGGACCGACTCATATCCCGCCAACCGTCGAGGTTGCACCCGCGGTCGACCAGACCCGCATCACGTCGCGCATCGAGAGGACGCCGACCATCTCGCCGCCCTCGACGATCAAGAGGTGGCGGATGTGACGGGTCGCCATCTCGGTGGCGGCCCGCTCGAGGCTCCAACCCGGATCGGCGGTAATCACGCTCTCGCTCATGTGGTCTGCGACCAGTTCCGCGTCGGGGTCCTGCCCACCGCCGATCGCGTGCAGGATGTCACGCTCCGAGACGATCCCAGGCCCCTGACCGTCGTCGTTGACGACGATCGCGGCGCCAACCCTGGAATCGGTCATACGACGCGCCGCTTCGCGCAGCGTATGGCCCGGACCGACCGACAAAACGACCTTTGACATCCCCTCGCGAACTTCCATCTGCTCTCTCTCAACCTCCGGATTCGAACGGTTGTGCCGAAGCACCAACCGGCGCTTGTGTTATTCCGCTCAAAGCCTATCTGACCCGCCGCAACGTGTAGGTCTTCCCCCCGCCGGGACCGATAGGATTGCGGTTCGATGAAGCTCCGTTTTGCTCCTACGGTCCCCGCTCGCAAGTTGCTCGCGCTGTCCGCGCTCTCAATCGTCGGCTTGGCGGTCGCTGGCTGCGACTCCGCAGAGAACGCCGATATCGACCGCGGCCGCGCCCTCTTTATCGAGAGCTGCGGCCGTTGCCACACCCTCGCCGAGTCAGGCAGTAGCGGCACCGTCGGGCCCGACCTCGACGCCGCCTTCGCCGACGCGCGCGCGATCGGGCAAGACACCGACACCTTCGCCGGTGAGGTCGAGTACCAGATTGAAACGCCTCGCAAGACCCGTCCCTCCGACGAGTCAAACCCGCTTTACATGCCCCCGCAGCTCGTCACCGGGCAGGATGAGCAGGATGTCGCGGCCTATGTGGCGGCGGTTGCGGGCGTCCCCGGAATCAAGGCGCCGGTGCTGGCGACCCCGGACCTTTTCGCGACCCAGTGCGGTAGCTGTCACACCCTCGCGGCGACCGGCTCGACCGGTCAGATCGGCCCCAACCTTGACGACGTTCTACCCGGCCAAACGGCGGCCGCGATCAAGGATTCAATCCTCAATCCGTCGGCGAATCTGAGCCCCGGATTCCAAGATCAAATGACGCCGACCTTCGGCGACTCACTCGACCCCAAGCAGATCGACGCGCTGGTCAAGTTCCTGACCGTGAACGCAGGCAAGCCCACCAAATAGGCCGCTGCGGCGCCTCCTATTGGCTATCGATGGCTGATCGGGCGCTTCGAGCGGCGGCCGGATCGGCGGGCGCGGCCGGGCCGCGGATTGCCCGCGCGGCTCGCCAGGCTGCGTAGATCAGAAGGGTCAAGGCAACCGCAGCCGCGGCAGCGCTGCCGACAGTCTTGGCGAGAACCGCCACCGCGATCGCGGCGAGCAGGACCTTGACAAGCAAGGCAAATGCAGCGGCCTCATTCTTGATTGGATTCTGCACGGCGCGAAACGCTACCGCAGGCCCCGAGCTAGCGGGTAACCGAGCAGCCGACCGGGAGAGGGTCGCTCATATGACGAACCCACCGGGAGCAGACGCCAATTCCCGGAGCGCCTTCGCCCCCCCCGGTGTCTCGCACCGCATCGCGGCCACCGAGCCGCCCACCACCACCGCGTCAAGAAACAAGCCTCCTGCGGGGGCGCCTCTTACTCGAGCGCGGCGCAGCGTTCCGTGCGGAAATCTGGCATACACGGTTCGATCGATATCCCGACCGAAATTGCCAGATCCGATCACACCCTTCCCCGCCGTCGGCGCCGATCCGGCAGCCTCCTCGCCCGATCGCCTTCTGAAGGCAAGTTGGCCGACGAGCTCGCGCCGAAACCTGCTGTTGCTACCCCGAACCCACCGGAGCTCGCGCCGACGGTGGTGCTCAGCTACCGGATTCTCCGAAGGCCGTCGTCGTGGCGGCTCGCCAAAGCAGCTCAAAGCCTTCGCCAAGCAGGGCCGCCGCATCCAGATCGGGGTCGATTAGCGCGTCGATCGCCAGCCCGTTGGCCAGTCCGCTCATCAGGCGCGCCAAACGCTCGGGGGAAAGTACCAGGGTCTTGCCGGTGCCCTCAGCGACCGCCTGAACCGCGTCCGCATGGGCATTCCGGCGGCCACGAAGCCGCACCAGCAACCTAGCGCGAAAGGCAGGGCGGCGAATCGCGTGCGCCACGAACTCCAAGAACAGCCGGTTCCAATCTCGGTCGAAGGGCAACCCTGCGGCGACCGTCGGGCCGACTGACTGCCCGGCCACCATGGCGTCCCGTGCCCGCCCGACATCGGCTGCCAGCGCATCGAAACGCTCCTCCTGCAGCGCGAGGAACAGCTCCTCCTTGCCATCGAAGGCGTAATAAATCGCGCCCTTGGTCACGCCGGCGGCGCTTGCAACCGCGTCCAGCGTCGTTGCAACAAAGCCGCGATCCGCGAAAACCTCGCCTGCCGCGCGCAAAAGCGCCGCGCGCGCGGCGTCGCGGCGGGCCTGCTGTGGTCGGCGGCCGTGCGCTCGTTTTGAACCCATTTGGTACTACCATACTGACGAGTATGATAATCACCAGCACCCAACTCGGCCAAGCGATGACGGTCTCTCGCGAGGGGCCGAACGCCATCATGGACGCCACCCTGCAACCCGGAGCGAGCGTCCCGCCGCACCGCCACGCTGACCAAGACGAGCGCTTCAGCGTCCTCGCCGGTGAAGCGGTGATCTGGATCGGACCTCGGCGACGGCGGCTCACTTCCGGCGACAGCGCCACCGTGCCGCACGGCTCAACGCACAGCGTCCGCAACGCAGGATCCGAACCGCTGCGCCTGCGTGCGGAACTGCACCCCGGACTCAACGCCGAAGACTTCTTCTCCGACCTCTACGCCCTGGCCGACGGTGGGCACGTCACTCGGCGCGGTCTAATCGACCCGCACGGGGCGCTGCTGCTCGCCCGCAATCACGGTGAGCAAACGCCGATGCTGCCAATTTTCCCGATCGCGCTGCAGCGCCGGCTGCTCCGCGCCTTGCACCGACCGGTGCCGAGCAAATGACCCTCTACGTCTGCTGGGGGCTATTCCGGACACCGAAGCCCGGTCACCCCTGCCGCAATGCCCACGACGCGCTCCTCGCCGCCGGGCACCGCCCCGACATCGTCCGCGCCCGCGGCTGGGGCCTACTCCCGGCGTTCCTTAATCGGACCCGCGGTCGCCGCCAGGTTCGAACGCTAACCGGCCAAGATTGGGTCCCCGTGCTCGTCAGCGGCGACACGATCGTCCAGGGCTCGAAAGCGATTATCGGCTGGGCTCAGCAGCATCCCCGAGTTCCGAGCTGATCCACCGCTGAAACCTGCCGCGGCCAACGCCCTAAACCTAAACGCGTACCATCACCGCGACGACTACGTTCGCCCCGGAAGAAATCGGGACTCACTCGTCGCTCCCGCCGCCACCGGCACCTCGAAGCTGAACGGGCACTGCGCTGCTTCGAGCCGACCGGCATCAAAGCGGCAGATCGATGTGAAAACCACGGTCGATTAGCAGCTCCGTAGTACCTCGCGTGAGCGTGTAGAGACCCTCGATCATCCCGGTATCGATCGCCCACCGCCGACGCATACGCTCGTGGAGCGTTTGAAGTTTGTCGTAGCCTTTGAGCTCGGCTTGGCGGGCCCGCCAAGCTGCGGCGAGTGACGCGAACTCGGAGGACCGCGATCGAAGCTCATCGTCCAAGTCGGTGATGTGCTTGTAGACCATCGCCGCGATGCTACCCGGGCTCGCGGCAGGCAAGACCACCGGCGCATGCACCGATCGGGCCAGCCTCGTCCTTGACGAACCCGTTCAGCCAACGGCCCCGTTCTCAGCCGCACTCCGGTCCGCGCGCCGACCAAGGCCGATCGCTCAGAGGCATCCGGATTCGGACCAGAGGTTTGCTAGAGGATGTAGACGCTGAGGTAGACGACGATCCACATCACGTCGACGAAGTGCCAGTAAATCCCGGGTATCTCAACGCCGAGATGGTCCTTTGGATCGGGGCCGAAGTGACCGCGGGCGGCGCGAACGTTGGCGAATGTCAAGAGCAGCAGCCCGATGAAGACGTGGGCGCCGTGCAGGCCGGTCAGGCCGTAGAAGATTGAGCCGAAGGCGCTGTCGCGACCACTCAGGCCGAGGTGGACGTACTCGTTCATCTGGATAAACAGGAAGGTTGCGCCGAGCAACCAGGTCATCGCCAAGCCCATCTGCAGGCCGCGGCGGTTGCCGTGCTTGATCGACTCGAGCGCCCAGTGGATCGTGAAGCTGGAGGAGACCAGGATCGCGGTATTGACCCCGGCGACCGCGACCGGCAGCTCGAAGCCGTTTGGCGGCCATCCGGCGTCGGCGGGGTTTGCGACCACCCGCAGGAAGAAGTAGGAGGCGAAGAAGGCCCCGAACAGCATCACCTCGGAAATGATGAAAAGGAAGATCCCGAGCTTTTGCCGGTCGATTGTCGACGAGGCATGTGCCTCCGGCGGGCCATGGTGCTCGTGGCCGTGGCTGATCGAAGCGGCTTCCATCGTTGTACCTCCTACCGGGCTCCGCTGGGCTCAGCGACCGCGTTGACCTCGAAATGCTCGACCGGGATTGTGGTCAGCCCACGGACTCGCTCGATCAGGCCGCTCTCCAGCCACTTCGACGACTGCCCGGAGAAGGTCGAAACGAGAATCTCGTCGAGCCGATAGTGCTCAACCGCGTTCGCAACCGCCGCGTAGGGTTCCGGACTCATCGGCTGACCGGTCGCGTCGATCTCGTTGCGATACATCTCGACCAGGGTTGCGGCGAGGTTGTCGCAGACCTGTTCACGCGAGATCGCGCCGGAGGAGGGACAGATGAAGGTGTAGCGATGGGGGCGCTCACGGGCGCGCTCGAGCAGACGCCCGACCAGATCGGGGTGAGCGACGGTCTGGGTTGCG
>JAHEXU010000196.1 GCA_023251975.1 bacterium
TGTAGCGTCGGCTTTGACCGCGCCGGTGAGCGGGTCGTCAGTGGCGGCTATGACGGGGTCGTGCGGGTCTGGGACCTGCGCGATGGAGGTCTTGCCCACGAGCTCTCGGGCGGCGGCGCCTGGGTCCGAAGCGTCGGCTTCGACCGCGCTGGTGAGCGGGTCGTCAGCGGCGACGGCGACGGGGTCGTGCGGGTCTGGGACCTGCGCGATGGAGGCCTTGTCCACCATCTCTCGGGCGGCCCCGGCTCGGTCTGGAGCGTCTGCTTCGACCGCGCCGGTGAGCGGGTCCTCAGTGGCAGCGACGGCGGGGTCGTGCGGGTCTGGGATCTGCGCGATGGACGCCTTGTCCACCATCTCCCGGGCGGCCCCGGCTCGGTCTGGAGCGTCGGCTTCGACCGCGCCGGTGAGCGGGTCGTCAGCGGCGATGGCGACGGGACCGTGCGGGTGCGGGACCTGCGCGATGGAGACCTTGTCCGCGCGCTCTCGAGCGGCGGCGGCCCGGTCTGGAGTGTCGGCTTCGACCGCGCCGGCGAACGGCTCGTCAGCGGAGGCGATGACGGGGTCGTGCGGGTCTGGGACCTGCGCGATGGAGGCCTTGTCCACGAGTTCTCGGGCGGCAGCGCCCGGGTCCGAAACGTCGGCTTCGACCGCGCCGGTGAGCGGGTCCTCAGTGGCGACGGCGACGGCGTCGTGCGGGTCTGGGACCTGCGCGATGGAGGCCTTGTCCACGAGTTCGGCCGCGGCCGGTTCTGGAGTGTCGGCTTCGACCGCGCCGGTGAGCGGGTCGTCAGTGGCGGCATCGACGGGGTCGTGCGGGTCTGGGACCTGCGCGATGGAGTGACGCTCTCCATGGTCGGATTGGAAGATTCGGAGTTCGCATCTTTGGACCCAGGCGGCTTCCGCGCCTGCAGCGGCGGGGCTTGGAGGCATCTCAACTGGATCGCCCCGTCACCGCTCGACGGCCGACCAACCCGCTACCCCGCCGAGACCTTCGGACCACTCCCAGTCGTCGAGTGAAACACCTGACATCGCCCGGCCACCCTGCGCCCCGGCTTCAGCTCCGCCCGGTGACAAACCTAATCAAGAGGTCGTGATCGGCGCTCGCGAGTAGTCGCGGAGGAGGCAAACCTCGTGGGCGTAGCGCCCGGCGTCCACCGGCTGCAGCTTTGGCTCGGCCGGGAGCTCCCACTAGCCGATCATGCGCCCGGGCTCGTCGTCCCACAGCTTCAGCCGGGTCGCACGGAGGCCGTCACGCAGGCTTAAGATCCGGGTCGAAGTAGCGGTGCTCGGCGAGCAGCAGGGCTACGGCCCACGCCGACGCTCACTGAACGATCAGCCCTGGCGGCGACGGCCGCTCAGCGGCCAGGTGTCTGCAAAGAGAGCCTGCTCTTACGGCACAAATCGCGGAACCTTCCACGGAGCGCCGCTTCGCTCAGGCCCGATCAGGGCGGGACGGGTCGATCCCGAACGGCTCGGAGCGCGAAGTCAGCGACCCCTGACGAAATCGGCCGAAAACGTTACGGTCGGCCGCCGACCTTAACGCGGCCGTAAGGGACGCGGGCATTCGATCAGCTACGGTCCTACGCCATGAACGGTCACTGCCTCTGCGGCGCCATCAGCTACACGATCGATGCCGAGCCGACGGTCGTTGCGCTCTGCCACTGCGACGACTGCCAGCGCCAAAGCGGCGCGGCCTTCTCGGTCAACGCTGTCGTGCCGCGCGCGGCGCTCAGCATCGATGGCACCCCGAGCGTCTATCGCACGCAGGGAACCGACAACGGCAACACCCGCGAGCGGTTGTTCTGCGGTGAGTGTGGCTCGCCGCTGTTCACGATGCTCTCCGAACAGCCCGACCTCGCGGTCGTCAAATCCGGCACGCTCGATGATCGCGATGCCCTACAACCCGCCGTCGAGCTGTGGCGGGACTCCGCGCAGCGCTGGGTCGGCACCGAGACGGAGCGGCTCAGGTTCGACCGCGACCCGCCGAGCCTGGACGCCACCGAACCCGCTGAGCGGGGAGCACCGCCCTCGGCCCCTATCACCCCTTTGGGCTCACCCCTTTGGGCTCACCCAGTCGCCTCAAGCCGCTCGGTCAGCAGGCCTGGAAGCTCGTCGATCTTGACGCGGGTCTGTTCGAGGGCGTCGCGGTCGCGCAGGGTGACGGAGTCGCCGGTCGCGGTCTCGCCGTCGATCGTGACGCACCAGGGGGTGCCGATCTCAACTTGGCGGCGGTAGCGCTTGCCGATTGAGCCGCCGCCGTCGTACTCGGCGCTGAGCCGGCGCTTCAGGGAGTCGAAGACGGTGCGGGCGCGCTCGGGCATCCCCTCTTTGTTGACGAGCGGCAGCACTGCGACCTCGACCGGGGCGAGCTTCGGGTGCAGCGATAGAACGGTCCGGGCTCGGCCCTCGACCTGCTCGACCAGTAGGCGTCGACGATGAAGGCGAGGGTGGCGCGCTCGATCCCGGCGGCCGGTTCGATGACGTGGGGGACGTAGCGCTCGCCCGAGCCCTGGTCGCAGTACTCGAGCTTCTCGCCCGGGAACTCGGCGTGCTGGGTGAGGTCGAAGTTGCCGCGGTTGGCGATCCCTTCGAGCTCCGAGAAGCCCATCGGAAAGCGGTATTCGATATCGGATGTGGCGGAGGCGTAGTGCGGGAGCTCGTCTGCGGCGTGCGTTCGCAGGACCAGGTTGGCGGCGCGGATCGTGAGCTCGGTGTACCAGCGCATCCGCTGCTTGAGCCAATGCTGGTGCCACTGCGGCGCTTCGGCCGACGGGCAGAAGAAACTCCATCTCCATCTGCTCAAACTCGCGGGTCCGGGAGATGAAGGTGCCGGTCGTGATCTCGTTGCGAAAGCTCTTGCCGATCTGGGCGATCCCGAACGGCGGCTTCGTGCGGGCGAACTGCAGGACGTTCTTGAAGTTGATGAAGATGCCCGGGGCGGGCTCGGGGCGCAGGGAGGCGGTCGAGGCCGAGTCCTCGACGTGCCCGACCTGGGTCTTGAACATGAGGTCGAACCGACGCGCCTCGGTGAGTTCGCAGGCCATCGATCGCCACCACTCGCCCTTGACGTTGTTGCGCAGCAGGACCCCGACAACCGCGAAGCGTTCAACATGTAGCCGCAGCCCCGGCTTCGACGCCGTGGGCTCGCCGCGACTATGCGCTACCTCGACCCGCGCGGATCGGCTGGCTCGGGCCAGCGATCGCGGATGTAGGCGGCCTGCTCTACCTCCGGCAGCGCCCGGGTGCTGTTATTGGCTCGGATCCAGAAGACCTCGCGACCGTCGCTCATTCGCGCCCGGATCGGCGCCGAGGAACCGGCGACATCAGCTCTGCAGATCTCAACAACCCCCGCCACCGTGTCGACTCGCGCCTTCGTGCGCATCATCTCTCGGTGGGCGAGCGAATTGATCAGGTGGTCGGTCAGCCAATTGACGAGGCCGTCGAGATCCGCCCTGCTTGATCAGCGAGATGTCATCCGTCAATGGTGGCGTCCCGTCGTCTTTGGCTCCGATCAGCAATGTCCCGCCGTCGGCGTTGAGCATCCCGCCAACTATCTTGACGAGGCGTCCTCGATCCGCTTGTCCTTTCTCGCCTCGCGAAGGTTCCAGATCGCGGTCGACTTGAACTCGCAGTTCGATGTCTCCCCGCCTGCGATTAGCTGGTGGGTCGGAATCGCGAACGAGGCGTCCTCGGGCCCGCGGAGTCTTACGGCGAGGCGCTTGGCGTAGGCCGGGTCGCGCTCGAGTCGTTTCAGCACCGCCTCGGTCCCATCCACGACCGTCACGTTCTCCTCCGCCAGGGCCGCGACCGATCGGGCTTGCGCCACGGCCGTTGACGCCGTCGTCGACGTCGCGGGCGTCGCCACGATCGGCGAGTAGATGCTGGTTCCGTCGTCGTGGTAGCTGGCAAAGATGTGGTCGAACACGGCGTCGGCCTTGCGCGCCCACAGGTCGGGGTCGTAGATTTCGGGGAGGTCCTCAAGGACCTCTCCGACGAGCACTCGCGCGGCCGTCCACGTCTCGGATTTGTGGCGCCAGTCGAGGACGAGGCTGTTGATGACTCGGTCGGTCAGTTTCCGAGCAACTCGCTTGACCTCCAGACGCTCGTCCTCGGTCAGCTCGGGGTGGGTGGGTCATATCAGGAGGTCGACGATCGCGAGTTCAGCTTCGCTGAGGTGCTCGCGCACCGTCCGTTGCTCGTCGGCCGACAGATCACTGGCGAGGGAATGTAGGCGTCGCAGCAGTTCGTCGACGTTGAGGCTGCTGGCGTTGTATTCCTCGATCAGCCGCCAAAGCGCTCGACGAAGTCGTGCCGGGTCGGGTTGCGCTCGGCGGCCGCTTCGATCCACGCGCCCAACTTGCCGCTGAGCGCTCGAGCGCTCGATTGTTAGCGTCCCTCCAGCCGCGCCGCGAGCGCGTCGAAGTCCCCGGCTTCGAGCTGCCGGTGCCGGTCGGCTGGGATGTCTCCCTGGAGAACCTGATCGCCGCGTTCACGTTGCGCCGAGCGCGGCCTACGCCGCTAGATCGCCGTCGAGCGCGTGATCGGGAGTCAAGGCTCAGCTACGGCCGGATACTGCGGAACCCCATCACCTCGGCAAGCGTGTCGAAGTGGCGGTCGACATGCATCACATCGGCACCGTGCTGCTGTGCGCAGGCGCCGATGATCAGGTCCGGGAGCGGGATTCGGTGTCGACCGGACCCGGCGAGTTGACGCTGGGCCGACTCGGCGGCGGCGATCGTAGTGGCGTCGGTTCGAAGCTCGCGGAAGCAGGCGAACTCCGTCTGAAGTGCCGCGTAATCGCTACCCGAGCGAGCGCTGAAGAGGATCTCCATGCGAGTGATCGCGCAAAGGCACAGCTCCCCGTAGTCGAACATGGAAGGTCCACCTCGGACCCACGCGGACTTGTCGAGGAGGATCAAGCCCACGGACGGTCGTCGAGCAGGAGCTTGGTGTCCACCCGTTCCCGCGCCCGATCGAGCGCGTCGCGCTGGCGCGTTACCCGAGCTTCGAGCTGCTCGAACTCCCGCTCGATCTCGCGGCCGCCCGCCTCGGTCAACCGCATCAGCAGCTGGCGCCTATCCCCGACCTCGGGCCAAGCCCGCGCCGCGAGATCGAGCAATTCGGCCGTGCGGGCAGTATCCGTGACCGTGTATCTCGGTTTGGTGGTTGGCATCGAGGGCAAGTGTAGCACCGTGAGGACGTAGTGCGACACTTTGCGAGGTCGGACCCGACGTGCTGCTATCTGGCGAGTTCACCGGTGTAGGAAATCGATACCTGGCTGCGTCATTTCGGCGGGCCGCCGAAGACCCAGCGGCATCTCGTCGCCGTGGTGGTGGTCAGCTTGCGTGGCGCGTAACAGGCTCGACGAGGAACGCTTTGCGCTCTACTTCACGGTCCACCACTCGCTGTTCGACGGGATCGGCGCCTCGCGACGATTCCTGCAGATGCTCAGCACCGACCCGGAGGAGCGGGACCTCCGCCCGGTCTGGACGATCGGACCCAACCGGCCCAACCGCGCCGACCGCCCGCGCCCATCGAGCAACCCGCTGCACGCGATTAGGCGCTCCGCAGGCGGCGCGATCCAGCTCGGCGGCGCGACAGCAATGACGCTGAAGATTACATCGTCCGTCCGAGTGCCCCTCGACTTTCGCAACCTTTAGGGACCCAAGCAGGAATCCGCCCCTCAGCGTCGGAGGCCTGACCAAGCGAACCTGAGCCCCCGGGCTCCCCGCCCAAAAAAAGGACAGGGGCAATCGACGACGAACCAAAGGGTGTCAAATCCAAAAGGAGGCCCGTCGCCGATGCCCACACTGCCATCTTCGCTGACCGCGATCACA
>JAHEXU010000197.1 GCA_023251975.1 bacterium
GGAAAACTCATCGAGAGGGCGAAACCAGGCCCATCATGGCCCTCCGAGATAGCTGGCACAGGTTCCTTGTTTACTTCGGCCTCGCCGACGACCCCGGGTACGACTACGTCGATGACGAGTACGAACCGGCGACCGTCGCGGACGAGCCCCTACCCGCGAGCAACCGCCGCGAGTCGCGGCGCTCAGCTGGCGTCAGCAGGATCGAGCGGCGCCCCCGTGAGCAGGATTACGACGACTTCTTCGCCGAGGACGAGTACGAAGATCCCCGTGCCTCGCGACGCACCCTGCGTTCGATCGACGGCGGCGCCGGTCGCGGCAACGTCACCGTTCACTTCGTTACCCCGTCGAGCTTCAACGACGCCCAAGAGGTCGCCGATCACTTTAAGCGGACGATCCCGGTGATCCTCAATCTGCAAGGCGCCGGGCCCGAACTCTCAAAGCGCCTGATCGACTTCGCCTCCGGGCTCACCTACGCGCTCGACGGTGGGATGCAGAAGATCGCCGAGAAGACCTTCATGCTGACCCCACGTAACGTCGAGATCTCGGCTGAGGAGAAGGCGCGCCTGGTCGAGAAGGGCTTTTTCAACCAGAGCTGAACCGGTCCTGCGGTGGGCCGCGATCAACCCGGTCTCAGGGCGGTCAAGGCGCGACAGGCGCGACAGGGCAGAGCCGTCGATCGTCGGCCCCGTAGCGTCATCCGGCGCCTACCCGGGGTTGATCGTCGGGGTAGACTCGGCGCAGCTTGATCGATCACGTCGGGATCAACGTAAAAATGTTCGAGCGCAGCAAGGCTTTCTACGCCGCTGCGTTGGCTCCGCTCGGCCTTGAGGTGTTGGTCGAGCCGGTCGCCGGGGCGGCGTGCGGGTTCGGCTCGGCGAGCGACCACAAGCCGTTCTTTTGGATCACGACGCGCGACCGTGCCAACCGCAACGTCCATCTCGCCTTCGCCTCACCCGATCGCGCGACCGTCGACGCGTTTCACCTCGCCGCCCTGGCCGCGGGCGGGATCGACAACGGCCCCCCGGGAATGCGACCGCACTACCACTCCGGCTACTACGGCGCCTTCGTCCTCGACCCCGACGGCAACAACGTTGAGGCCGTCACCCATCGCGGGCATTAAGCCAGCACTAAGTCTCGGCGGCCTGCGCAAGCCCAAATTCCCGGCCGGCGTGCTGGGGAATCGGACCGCTGCGAATCGGTCATCTAGGCTTTCGCGCCGTGGTTATCGGCTTCATCGGAGCGGGCAGCATGGCGGCGGCGATGGCGCGCGGCTGGCGCGACTCCTCCGATTCCCACCGGTTGGTGTTTTGCGATGCCGGGTCGGGGCGGGCGGAGACACTGGCGGGCGATCTCGGCGGCGAGGCGGTCGGCTCGATCGAGGCGCTGGTCGAGCGTGCCGAGTTGGTCGTGTTGGCAGTCAAGCCGGCTGCACTCGAGCAGGTTGCGCCCGAACTCGTGGGTGCTCGGCTTGTCCTGTCGGTTCTCGGCGCGACCAGCTTGGGGCGGCTGCGCGAGAAGCTCGGCGACACACCGGTGATTCGGCTGATGGCAAACCTTGGCGTTGCGGCCCGAGCCGGGGTGATTTGCCACAGCGGTGCCGAGGTGCCGGCGCCACGGCTCTCGGAGCCAGCGCTTGACGCGCTCGCAGAGATCGCGACCTTGTTCGCGATCTCGGAGGAGCAATTGGACGCGGCGACGGCGGTGACGGCCTGCTCACCCGCCTACTTTGCCCGTTTGGCCGGGGCGCTTGTCGACGCCGCGACCGGACTCGGGATCGAGCCGCAACTGGCGGCGAGGCTGGTCGGGTTGACCGCCCACGGTAGCGGTGAGCTTTTGCTGGACCGGCCCGCCGCCGCGCTGGCGCTCGCGGTTGCCTCGCCGGGGGGCAGCACCGAAGCCGGGCTCGCCGCTCTCGACGCGGCAGGTTTCGACGTCGCGATCGCGGCCGCCGTCGAAGCGTCGATCGAGCGGATGGGGCAATGAGCGGACTCGCCGCGATCACTCGCTTCGATGTCGGCTCTTACGTGGCGACGGTTTTCTCGGTCTATATCCTCTTGGTGATCGCCCGGATCGTGATCGGATGGGTTGAGATGGCCCGAGGTTCGATCCCCTATTACCGTCCGCTGCGGCTCCTCACCGACTTTGTCCTTGAGGTCGTCGATCCGCTGCTCAACCGGCTGCGTCGTCACCTGCCGATGTTGAACTTTGGCGGCATGGGACTCGACCTGAGCCCGGTTGTCGCGATCTTGGGACTCGGGATCTTGCAGCAGATTGTCGTTTCGCTGATCGAGGGCTAAGCCGTGGGCGCGGCCCAAAGCCGGATCGGTCGATCCGGCCCGCTGACGGCGCTTTTGATCGCCGCCGCAGTCGTCGCGGCCGACCAGCTGGTCAAGTTGGCGGTTCGTGACGACCTCAAGCTCGGCGAGCAGCGCGACCTGCCGCTCGGATTTCACCTGACGCGGCTCAACAACGACGGGGTCGCATTCGGGCTGTTCGACGACGGCGGCGCGCTGGTCACGGTTGGGGTGACCGCGCTCGGTCTGGTCGGGATTGTCTTGGTGGCTGCGATTGCAGGTCGGACCAAGCTTCCCTGGGCCGGGGCCGCGACGGCGCTGATCGTCGCCGGTGCGATCGGCAACCTGATCGACCGAATCGCGCTGGGCTCGGTCACCGATTATCTTGATCCGCCGCGCTGGCCGGCCTTCAACCTAGCCGACGCCGCGATCTCGATCGGGGTTTTCATCTTGGTGGTGGCGCTGTGGCGAAGCCGGCCGGAGGACGCGGGGTGAGCGATCCGCCAGCGCCCCGAATCGTTGCCGAGGGCGACGGCTACCTGGTGGTTGACAAACCCGCCGGGCTGGTCGTTCACCCGGCGCCAGGCCTGAAAGAGCCGACCCTGGTCGACCTGCTGGCCGACCGGATTTCGGGCGGCGATCCGAGCCGACCCGGGATTGTCCACCGGCTCGACCGCGACACTAGCGGACTCCTCGTCGTCGCCTGCGACGAGCAAGCGCACCAATTGCTGGCCGCCCAGATCCAAGCCCGGACGGTCCACCGGGAGTACCTCGCCCTGGTTGAGGGCAGGCTGAGATCGCGGACCGGGACGATCGACGCCCCGCTGGGCCGCGACTTTCGCGCCCCCGAGAAGATGGTGATCGGGGGCCGCGGGGCTCGCCACGCCCGGACCCACTTCGAGGTAATCGAGCTGCTTGGCGCCGATAGCCTGCTGGCGGTCCGTCTCGAGACCGGCCGGACCCATCAGATCCGGGTCCATTTCCAGTCGATCGGGCACCCGGTTGGGGGTGATCCCCGCTACGGCCGAGGCCCGCGCTACAACCTGACCCGCCAATTTCTGCACGCTCGCCGGCTCGGGTTCAACGAACCCGCCTGCAATCAGCCGGTCAGCTTCAGCTCTGATCCTCCGGCCGATCTCGAATCCGCCCTGATTGAGGCTCGTCGGGTCCCCGGCGAACCCGGGGCATGAGCGTTATCGCGGCCAAACCCCGGCCGAACCCCGGCCAAGCCACCGCCACGCCCCGGCCATCTCGGCGCCGCTGCCAAGCGGCTGATCGGCGGCTGCGCGGATCGCAATCAATCATCTAGACTGGCCGCCGCTACCAACCACCCCGGTGGAGCAACCTCAAAACCACCGTCGCGTTCCTGCCGAGTCGGCGCTCGATTGTAAGCGCCCCTGAATCTCGGTCCCGCGCCGGTCCGCCGGGAACAACGATAAAAAAGGACCAAACCAAATGGCTGATACGGCAGAGACCGCGGACGCGCCGGGGCCAGCTCGGCTGCGCGAATTGCTCGAGTCGGGGCTCCACTTCGGACACCAGACTCGCCGCTGGAACCCGCGGATGCGCAACTACATCCACGGCGAGCGCGACGGCATCCACGTAATCGACCTGCTGCAGACGCGGCAGCTACTCGAAGACGCCGCAGCGTTTGCCGCCGAGGTCGCCGCTCGCGGTGGCACCGTCTTGTTTGTCGGCACCAAAAAGCAGGCGGGCGACGCGATTGCCGAATCGGCGAAGGCCGGCGGGATGCCGTTTGTCAACAAGCGCTGGCTCGGCGGGCTGCTGACCAACTTCGCGACGATCTCGAAGCGGATCGCGCGTCTTCAGGAACTGACCGTTCTCGACGCCGAAGGTCAGCTTGACCTGCTGCCGACCAAAGAGCGGATGGCGCGCCGCGCCGAGCTGCAGAAGCTGGAGTTCAACCTCGGCGGTGTCCGCGACATGACGCGCCCCCCCGATGCCGTCTTCATCGTCGATCTAAAGGCCGAGGAGATCGCGCTCAAGGAGGCGGTGCGGCTGCGGATTCCGGTGATCGCGCTGGTCGACACCAACTGCAACCCCGATCAGGTCGACTACGTGATTCCGGGCAACGACGATGCGCTGCGCTCCTGCGGCTTGGTCGTCCGCGCGATCGGCGAGGCGGTTACCGACGCCGCGGCCGACTGGCGCGAGGCAGAGCGGCGACGGATCGCTGAAGAGGAGGCGCGTCGCGCGGCCGAGCGTGAGGCGGCCGAGAAGGCTCGAGCCGAAGCTGAGGCGAAGGCCGCCGAGGAGGCTCGTGCCGCCGCGGTGGCAGCTGAGGCCGCCAAGCTCGCCGCCGCCAAGCCTGCCGAGCGGCCCGACCCGGCGGCGGCGAGTGATCTCGCTCCGATCCGCGAAGGCGGATCCGCCGCGGCGTCAGCCGGGGTCGACGGAGCATCCTGATGGCCGAGATCAGGGCGGCCGATGTGAAGGCGCTGCGCGAGCGGACCGGGGCGGGGATGATGGACTGCAAGGCGGCCCTAGTCGAGGCCGGCGGCGCGATCGACAAGGCGGTCGAGGTGCTTCGAGTCAGGGGCCAGGCGCAGGCCGCCAAGCGCAGTGGTCGCTCGACCGGCGAAGGGATCGTCGCCTCCTATATCCACGCCACCGGCAAGGTCGGGGCGATGGTCGAGTTGCAGTGCGAGACCGATTTCGTCGCCCGAAACGACGAGCTCCGCGAGTTCGCTCGCGATATCGCCCTCCACATCGCGGCGGCATCCCCGACCGTGGTCAGCGCCGAACAGATCGACCCGGCAACGATCGAGGCGGAGCGCCGGATTCATCGCGACAAAGCGCTTGAGGACGGGAAGCCAGACGCGATTGTTGAGAAGATCGTTGACGGCCAGATCGTGAAATGGCAAAAGGACACCGTTCTGCTCCAACAGCCACACGTCAATCTCGCCAAGCACGACGGCAAGACGATCGACGAGCTCCGGGCCGCGATGTCCGCGAAGACTGGCGAGAACCTGCGGATCGCTCGTTTCGCCCGCTTTGTCGTCGGCGAGGAGTAGGGTCACGATGGCCGAGGAGACGGCGCCGGCGCCGGATGCCGGGGCGGTCTTCAAGCGGGTCCTGCTGAAGCTCTCCGGCGAGGCCCTGATGGGTTCGCTGAGCTACGGGACCGACCCGGAACGGGTCGGAACGATCGCCGCTCGGATCGCCGCGGTCGTCGATCGTGGCGTCGAGGTGGCGGTCGTGGTCGGGGCCGGGAACATCTACCGAGGCCTATCCGGAGTGGCGGCCGGGATGGATCGTGCCACCGCCGACTACATGGGGATGCTGGCGACGGTTTTGAACGCGCTGACCTTGCAGGACGGACTCGAGAAGGTCGGATCTCACACCCGGGTGATGTCGGCGATCCAGGTGACCGAAGTGGCCGAACCCTACATCCGCCGCCGCGCGATCAGGCACCTTGAAAAGGGTCGGGTCGTGATCTTTGCGGCCGGTACCGGCAACCCGTTTTTTACAACCGATACGGCGGCGGCGTT
>JAHEXU010000198.1 GCA_023251975.1 bacterium
AGACCCGCCTCGCGATCTCAGCTCGATTCGCGACCAAGACCTTGCTGATTGAACCGCTCATCCGCCCCTACATCCGAAAGACGCCGAAGCGACGCGAGCCTTCGACGCGGTTGGAATGGACCGCCGAGAGTGCCAACCCAAGCACCGTACGGGAATCTCGCGGATCAATCATCCCGTCATCCCAGAGTTCGCCGGAGCTGACAAAAGCGTCGGATTCGGCCTCGATTTGATCTTCAACCGCCTTGGTGCCAGCCGCCATCTGCTCCTCATCGACCTCGATGCCGCGTCGTGCCGCCCCGGCACGGAGGACTATTTCCATTACCCCGGCGAGCTGCTTTGGCCCCATCACCGCGGTCTTGTAGTTCGGCCAGGTGAAGATGAACCGCGGCTCGAAGCTTCGCCCACACATCCCGTAGTTGCCGGCGCCGTAGGAGCCGCCGGTCATCAGGGTCAGCTTCGGAACCCCGACGTTGGCGAGCGCATTCAGCATCTTCGCCCCCGCCTTGACAATCCCGCGCTGCTCATAATCGGTGCCGACGATGTAGCCGGTCGTGTTCTGCAAAAAAAGCAGCGGGGTATCGACCTGATCGGCCAGCTGGATGAAATGGGCGGCCTTCTCGGCGTCCTCGTTGAAAAGGACCCCGTTGTTTGCCAGGATCGCGATCGGGTGCCCCCAAAGCTCGGCCCAGCCGGTCACCAACTGGATCCCGTAACCGGGCTTAAACTCGTCAAAGCGCGAGGCGTCGACGATCCGCGCGATCACCTCGCGCGCGTCGAATGGGATCCGAAGGTCGTGCGATGCGATCCCGAGAAGTTCCTCCGGGTCATGCAGCGGCTGCTCGCCGCCCCCGCGCGGTTTCGGGCCAAGCTTTCGCCAGTTCAAGTTGCGGACAATCTCGCGGCCGATCCGGCAAGCGTCGAGCTCGTCCTCAGCGATGAACTCGCTGACCCCGGAAACGGTCGAGTGCATCTTGGCGCCGCCAAGCGCCTCCTCCTCGGCCTCCTCCCCGGTCGCCATCTTGACCAGCGGCGGCCCGCCGAGAAAGACCAGTCCCTGTTCGCGAACCATCACGACGTAGTCAGACATCCCCGGCAAATAGGCACCGCCGGCGGTTGAGCTGCCGGTGACGAGGGCGATCGTCGGGATCCCGGCAGCCGACTTCTGGGTCAGATTGCGAAAGGTAGCGCCACCCGGGACGAAGATCTCCTTCTGACGCGGCAGGTCGGCGCCGCCTGACTCGATAAAGCCGATCGAAGGCAGCCGGTTGATCTTTGCAATCTCCTGCAGCCGCAGCGATTTTCGCAGCGTGTAGGGGTTGGAGGTACCGCCTCGTACGGTTGGATCGGAACCGGTGAGGAGGCACTCAACCCCCTCAACCCGACCGATCCCGCCAGCGATCGACGCCCCGACCTCGTACTCGGAGCCATATGCCGCAAGCGGGCAGAGCTCAAGAAACGGCGAATCGCGATCGAGCAGCGCCTCGATCCGCTCCCGCGGCAGCATCCGCCCGCGCGAGTGATGGCGCTCAATCTTCGCCTCGCCGCCGCCGAGCCGCGCCCTTGCCTGCTGCTCATCTCGCTTTGCCAGTCGCTCCAGCATCGCCTCGCGATTGGCCCGGTAGCCGTCCGAATTCGGATTGATCTTGGTTGCGAGCTGCGGCATCGAAGTAGGTGGTGGAACTTACTACCTGATACGGCGCCCGAGCCGGGCGGTCAGCCCTACGACGGCTTGGGATCGGGCTCGTTCGGGGATGCGATCTCGCGGCGCGCCGCGACTTCGACGCCCGGGTGATGGCGATCCCGTCAGGCTCGGGGCGACCCCGCGCTAGCAACTCGACCGACTCGGCGCCGCCTGGATCTCACCTTGCGCGCTCGACAACTTGAACAGATTCGGCATCAGCGGCGCCAACGCCCCCTGTGCTTCAGGCACGGGGTTGTACCTCGCAACTCGACGCCTTTCCGGCCCTCAATCAAGCCCGACCAATCCCCGCTACCTCCCATATCAGAGACAGCCACGAAGCCGACGGACCGATACCGCGTTCTTGTCTTCATGCATCCCGCGCGCAGCGTAGCGCTCAGTGCTACGCCGTGCACCCGACCTCGACCGCAGCAGTGCGATCCGCGGGGGCGGCTAAGCGGTCTGTCGCGGGCTGACGGTGCCCACATCCGAGGCGACCCGGGGCGTGACACTGGCGGTGATATGAGACATCTCGATTGCCCGCAGTTCGCAACACGCACGTGAGTCGGCATTTGGGAAGGGGCAACCCGTGATCGCCCCAGCTAGGGCGGCAGCTTCGTCTCGCCCCGGCAGCAGCGATGACCGATCGCCGGGTCGGCCCGCGAGGCCTCATCAGGCGAGCATCGCGACCGCGTCCGGGACACCCTCGCGGGCGCTTGGGAAGCGCGGCTCCCAGCCAAGCTCCGCCTTGATTCGGGCATTCGAGCTGCGGGCCGAGCGAGTTACGGCCAGGATCGGATCAACCCCGGCGACGAGTCGGGCGAGGCCGGTGGGGATGCGGCGGGGAGGTCCGACGCCGAGCGCCTCGGCGGCCAACGCGACGAAATCGAGGTAGCGAATCGGCTCGTCGTCGACGACGTGAAAAAGCGACCCGGCCGGGGCCCGCTCGACGGCGTCGACACAGGCGATCGCAACATCCTCCACCCGAACGACATCCCACCAGTTCTCGCCGGATCCGATCACGGCGAAGCGCCCACGGCTCTGCAGCCGGGTCACGAACTCCTCGACGAACCACCCGCCGGGTCCGTAGACGTGGCTGGGGCGAATCACGATATCTTCGAGGCTCGACTCGGCGAGCAGCCGCTCGCCCTGCTGCTTGGAACGACCGTAGGTGGTCTCGACCGGCAGCGGCGTCGTCTCATCCAACAGCGCGCCGCCGGCGTCGCCTGTCACCACCGTCGAGGTGAACAGCATCCGTCGTACCCCGGCGGCTTCGGACGCCGCGATCAGGCGGCGGGTGCCCTCGACGTTGGCCTCGAGGATCTTTGCCGGATCGCGCTGCGAGGCGATCTCGGCTGCGAGGTGGATCACGCATTCGGGGGTCGACTTCGCCAGCGCCGCCTGCAGCGAGCCCGAATCAGCCAGATCGCCGGCGACCGCGGTGGTTCCGACCGGCTCCGAGCCGAGCCGCCGCACCAAGCCGTCGACCTGGTGCCCCCGCGACGATAATTCCGCCGCGACGAACCGCCCGAGGAACCCACTGGCGCCTGTGAGCAGGACCTTCACAGCCCCGAAGTGTAGGCGCTGCGGCGCCCGCCCAGCGACGCCTAGCGAACGTCGAAGCCAGCTCGGCGCAGGTAGCGGTCGATCACGACCGGGCCGCGGCCGACTCGTTCACCAGCCAAGGCCGTAAAGCGGACCTTGCCGCGCTTGGTACCCCAAATCACGGTCCGATCGGGGGACTGGCGGCGAATGTAGATGCCGTGACCGATCGGGTCGGCGATCGCTCGGAGCTTTCGGACCGGGGCGCCGCGGCCGACCCCGAGGGCTCGATTTCGCTGCAGGGTCGAGACGATCAGGCCGAGCTTGCGGCGCTCGTCAAAGACGCCGACAATGCTGCGTCGGCCGCCGAGCTTGCGCTTTCCCGCCTTGTTGTTGCGGGTGCACCAGCGCCAAGTGCGGTGGCGATCGACCGGCTGTCCGGCCGAGTAAAGGGTGCGCTTGGTCGTCGCATCGAGCCGCAACATCCCGCCTCCGAGCCCATCTTCGGAAAAGTCGTCGCTCCAGCTCGCGCACCGGACCCGCGGAACCCCGTAGGCGCGCTCCCACATCTGCAGATAAGCCTCCGGTCCGCGAGTCATCTCGCGAATGATCTTCTTGCCGGCGATCTGGCGCAGATCCTCGACCCAATCGGCGTAGAGACCGTAGTGGGCGACTCCGTCGGTGTTGATGTCATAGACCTTCTCGCCGGACACCTGCTGGTCGATCGTGACGCCGCCGTCCCACGACTTGAACGGATAGGTGACCGGGTTCTCGACATCGGCGCCACGCGGATCCGACTGACCGCCGAAACCGTTCATGTCGGCCCCCCAGCCAATCCCCCAGTACTGCCGACCGAACCGCCCCGGGCTCTGCCTCCGCAAGACGCGCCAATCATCAACCATCCGCTGGGAGCCACTCGCCCTGACGGTGATGATTCCCGAGTCGCGGTAGATCCGCCGCTCGGCTCTCGGGGTGCTCCAACTGTGCGAAGACATCACACCCGGATAGTGGTTGGCGTCGACCACGTCAAGCGCGGCGTCACGGGCGTAGACCGAGAGATGGTCCGGATCGAAGATCAGATGCCGCTTGATCAGCCCCTGAACCGCGTACCGACCGAGCGGCGACAGACCGTACCTGTTGCAGTGCGGCGGAGGTGGGTAAACCGGCGCCCCTCCGGGCGGCAACAGCGCCCCGAACCCGTTGCCGATCACGGCGTCTTCGGGATGAGTCGGCGCGATCGGGCTGTTGTCGTGATCGCCGGTGTTGGCGTCGTCGCAGTGCTCGAGGTCCCAGTAGCGGCCGGTTGCGTACTTGTTGCCGTTGTTGGTCAGGACCCCGGTTGCGCCGCCGTCGCCCGCCACCCCGCCGAGTGCGTTGTCGAACTTGTTGCTCAGCTCGAGCTGGCGAATTCCGAGCTTTTGCAGCCGATCAAGCCAGTACGAGATCCCGGCCTCGTCGCACTGGGGAATGCCGTCTCGGATCTTGCAGTCAAACGGCTCCGAGACCTCCATCCCCATCACCACCGCGAGCTTGCCGCGGTTGATCACCCGACGCGCCTGGAACGGATTGCGGACGATTCGGAACCAACCCTTACCGGGTCCGCCCGACTGGGCATCGATGTAGTCCTCGAGTTCCTGCGTCCGCTTCGCCTGCAGGAGCACGCTGTCCATCTCATTGCAGGAGTTGTGCTTGATCGGATACAGCTCGCACAAGACCCGGTTTTCGACCAGCAGGTTGACGAAAATCCGCTGCCCGGCCATCCAGGAACGTTCGATCCAGCGGTAGTAGGAGCCCTCGTGGGTCAGCGACTCCGGCTTTGGCCAGCCCGCAAAGGTCGGCCAGCCGCCGGTGTCATGGCAGGTGTCACCGCCGAGCGCGCTCTCGAGGATCGCCCCGCAACCGCCGGTCGCGATGTGATCGGGGCAATCAACCAGCGCGTATTCAACTCCGAAACGGTGCCACGGTCGACCGCAGTGGGCGTCACCGCCGAGGAACTCGAAGGTCATCAGGTGCATGTGCCCGTCGATGTAGCCGTGGGTCTCGCCGTATCCGGGGTGGCTGCGGTAGGGGGTGCCGGTGGTGTTGGTTTCGATCTCGGGGTAGACGGCGCAGCCGTCGGCGGGGACGAATTGGAAGCTCGCCGCCGACCCCGGTGCGACCGAGACCAACCCTCCGGAGCCATCGACGCCGAGGTCGCGACCAGCGAAGCTGTTGGTGATCTCAAAGCTGTCAGCGCCACCCGATGGTTTGACGGTCCAGTCGGAGTTGTTGGACGGGTTGGCTGCGGCGGCAACGCCGCTTCCCGCGGACAGCGCCAGGAAGTCGCTGTCGAGACCGTAGAAGAGGTAGCGCCCGAGATCGGTCGCCTGCATCCGGAAGCGCTCGGCAACGCCGGTCGAGGCGGCCGAGGCGGTGTAGCCGGTGGGGGTTTGGACGAGGTAGGAGCCGTTCGGGGCGCGCAGCGCGTAGCAGCCCTTGACGATGTTGTAACGGGAGAGATCCTGGGTGGCGGCGATC
>JAHEXU010000199.1 GCA_023251975.1 bacterium
AATCGCAGCCGGGGACGGCCGGTCGAGCCCGCGTTCGGCGCGGCGGCGCGGCCGCCAGCAGCGATATTGAGCAAGATCCCGACCGAGACCAAACTGATGATCAGACTGCTATTGCCGTAGCTGACAAACGGCAGCGGCACCCCGGTCAGCGGCGCCAGCCCCAGGACCGCGAACAGGTTGATCGCGGCCTGGATCATCAACATCGAGATCAGGCCGGTCGCCAACAGCTTGGTGTAGAGGTCGTCGCTCGCCTTGGCAACCCGCAGCCCGGCGCCGCCGAGCACCATGAACATCGCCATCACGCCGGCCAGGCCAACCAAGCCGACCTCCTCGCCGATCACGGCGGCGATCATGTCGGTGTGGGCCTCCGGCAGGTAGGCCAGTTTTTGCACGCTCTCGCCGAGGCCGCTACCGAAAATTCCGCCGGATCCAAGCGCGACCCAGGCCTGGCTGAGCTGGAAGCCGCTCCCGGTCGGGTCC
Source organism: bacterium (assembly GCA_023251975.1). Lineage (GTDB taxonomy): Bacteria > Actinomycetota > Thermoleophilia > Solirubrobacterales > 70-9 > JAHEXU01. The sequence goes on from JAHEXU010000199.1 coordinate 481, forward strand.
GCTCCGGGGTGCAAGAAGGTGGTGATCCGGGCGAGGCGATACGGCTCCATCACCAAGGCAAACGCCCCGAGCAGGCCGAAGCCGACCCCCAACAGGACGAACATCCGCGGCTTCAGCCCACCGACCACGAGCAGGCTCGCGACCGCGAAGCTGCTGACCAGGGCGGTGCCAAGGTCGGGCTCCAACACCACCAGCAAAACGACCAAGGCGGTCATCCCGAGCGTCGGAACCAGCAGTTCACGGCGGTTGATCAGGCGCGGACGCAGCGCGATCAGGTTGGCGGTGTGGAGGATCAGCGCCAGCTTGGCGATCTCGCCGGCCTGGATTTGGAAGAGGCCGAGGTTGATCCAGCGGCGGGCGCCTTTGATCTCAGGGGCGATCCCGGGGATCAGCGTGATCAGAAGCAAAAAGATCGAGATCGCGACAATCAGCGGGGTCCGACGGCGCAGCGTGTCGAGGCCGCGGCGCGACAAAACGAACATCGCGATCAGGCCGATCGCCCCGCAGATCAACGTCTTCTGTAGGTAGACGGTCGAATTGCCCGGCTCGACCAGCAGGTTGGCAGTCGAGGAGGCGCTGAACACCATCACGGTCCCGAAGCCGACCAGGCAGAGCGTCATCGTCTGCAACAGCCGGTGCTCGATCGGGTACTCGCGGGCCGGCGGTTTGGCGCGGGCGCGCCTCGAACCGCGTCCGAACGACGGGCGCAACTTCCAGGGAGGTCTCATCGCAGCCCCCCGACGAGGCGACGGAATGCCTCGCCGCGCTCGACGTAATCGGAGAAGGCATCGAAGCTGGCGCAGGCAGGAGCGAGCAGAACGACCTCGCCGTCGGTCGCCTCAGCGGCGGCCCGCGCCAGTGCCCCGGCCAGATCGGGGCAGGTGATCAGCTCGACACCGCCAAGCTCCGCCTCGCCGAGGTCAGAGCGAAGTTGCGGCGCCGCCTCGCCGAACAGGTAGGCGGCACGAGCGTGCTCGCGCAGCGGCCCGACCAACTCCGAGAACTCGCCCCCCTTGAGGCTGCCGCCGAGCAGGACGCGGACGCCACAGCCCGCAAACGCCGCCAGCGCAACCGCCGCCGCCAGGGGATTGGTCGCCTTCGAGTCGTTGACGTAGCGGACCCCGGCGATTTCGGCGACCGGCTCGAGGCGATGGGCAACCGGGCGAAACCGGCGCATCCCGGCAGCGATTGCGGCGCGGTCGATCCCGCTCACCGCGGCGACGGTTGCCGCAGCCATCGCGTTGCGAACATTGTGGTCGCCGCTCAGATGCAGCTCGGAGCGCTCCAGCAAAACCTCACCGTCAAGCAGGATCGACTCGCCGTCGAAGCGGACCCGGCAACGGCCGCCGGGGTCGGCGGCGCCAAGCGCGTACTCGACCAGTGAGGCCTCACCGGGGGTCGGGACATAATCGAGCTCGGGATCGCCATGCTCGCGGATCGCGTAATCGCCCTCGGACTGGTTGCTGAAGACCCGGATCTTCGCCGACACGTACGCCGCGAAGGTGCCATGCCAATCGAGGTGGTCAGGGGCGACGTTGAGCAGGACCGCGCAGTCCGGCGAGAACCAGGCGGAGTCATGCAACTGGTAGCTCGAGCACTCACAGACGATCGTCGCCTCAGGATCGACCTTGTCGACCAGGCCGGAAAGCGGGGTCCCGACGTTTCCAGCCAGTTCAACCGGCTCGCCGGCGCTGCGAAAGATCTGGCCGACCAACTCGGTCACGGTGGTCTTGCCGTTGGTCCCGGTGATCGCGACGAAGCGATTCGGCAACAGTCGCCAGGCCACTTCGAGCTCGCCGATCAGCTCGATCCCGCGGCGCCCTGCCGCCACTGCGACCGCCGCGCTCGGCGGCACCCCTGGACTCTTGATGACGCTGCCGACCCGATCGAGGTGAGTGGTGCCGTCGTCGTCGAGGTAGGTCTCGATCCCGAGCCGCCCCAGCCGCTCCGCCTCGGCCGGTGATCCGGAATCACAGGCGAGCACCTCGGCGCCGCGACGGGCCAACAGCTCAGCGACGGCGGCCCCGGAACGGGCGAGCCCCACCACCAGGTAGGGCCCCGCCGGGAGCTGTGGCCGCGGCTTGGTCGCGGTTTTGGCGATACGACGGCTTTCCATAACTTCGCCTTCCCTTTCGCCGTCGAGCGGCGAACGCCTGCAAAGCTTGCGAAAGCTGGCAGCACCGCAGTCCCCGCCGCCCTCACCGCGGGCGCCGTGCCGGGGCTGAACCCGCTCGGCCGCCCGGCAGGCTCAGACGCCGATTGAGTTCTGATACAGCGTGTAGCCGATGCCTGAGCAAACGGCGGCGATGATCCAAAAGCGGAGCATGATCTTGGTCTCCGACCAATCGAGCATCTCGAAGTGGTGGTGGATCGGGGCCATCAAGAAGACCCGGGTGCGCCGCATCTTGAACCAGATCACCTGGATCGCGACCGACAGCGCCTCGATCACGAAGATGCCGCCGATGATGATGAGGAGAATCTCGGTTTGGGTCATCACCGCGGTCGCACCGATCGCGCCGCCGAGACCGAGCGAGCCGGTGTCGCCCATGAAGATCGAGGCCGGGAAGGCGTTGAACCAAAGGAACCCGACCGACGCGCCGACCAGGCAGGCGCAAAGCAGGGCGAGCCCGCCCTGCCCGTTGGTTACGGTGATCGCGGTATAGGTGAGCAGGACGATCGCGCAAGAACCGGCGGCGAGACCGTCGAGCCCGTCGGTCAGGTTGACCGCGTTGCTAGCCCCCGCGATCACAAAGAAAACCATGATCAGGTAGGCGACCGGACCGAGGTAGATCTCGGCATCGGAGATCCGGACCTGCAGCGAGGGATCGAGTCCGAGCTGCTCGGTCGCGACATACCAGACGACCAGCGCGATCACGATCTGGACGAGGATCTTCCAGCGGGCGCCGAGCCCAAGCGAGCGCCGCTTCATCACCTTGATCGAGTCGTCGGCGAACCCAACCCCGGCGCAGGCGATCGCGGTCCCAAACACGACCAGGCTCTGGGTGTCTCGTTCGGACAACACCAGGTAGGGGATCGAGATCGCGGTGAAGATGATCAGGCCCCCCATCGTCGGCGTGCCCGCCTTCGAGTGATGCTTGGCTGGGCCCTCCTCGCGGATCTGCTGCCCGAATTCGCGACCCCGCAGCCACTCGATGAACTTCGGGCCAAGGAAGATCGTGATCAGCATCGCCGCCATCCCGCCGATCAGGATCTGACCGCGATCGACCTGCGAAGAAAGACCGCCGGTCAGGTCGGGGAGCCGAACGATCTCGTCAAATGGCGTGGCGCCGAACAAAAGCGACAGGGTCGAGCTCATCGCTCCATCCCATGCCAGTCGGCCAGGGCGTCGGTCAGTTGCTCGAGGGCGACCGAACGCGAGGCCTTGAGCAGGACGATGTCGCGCGGGTGCAGGCCGACCGCGATCGGTTCGATCGCCTCGTCGATGTCGGCAAACCATTGGTCGGGTGCGTAGTCGCGGGCGCCGCCGCCGATTCCAAAGATCGGGCCGAGACCGAGCTCGCGGGCGTGGGCTCCGACCTCGCGGTGATAGGCGACCGAGTCGGGACCAAGCTCGCGCATCTCGCCAAGCACCACCACCCGGCGACCGTCGGCGGCAGGTTCGAGCGAGCCGAGGTGGTCAAGCGCCGCGCGCATTGACAGCGGATTGGCGTTGTAGGTGTCGTTGATCAAAACAATTCCGCGCCGCAGCTCGACCGATTCGCCGCGCAGCTCCGAAAACTCGATCGCTTGCGCTCGTTCGGCCATCTCGGCAAGCGCGTCCTCGACCGGCAGGTCAAGCGCGATCCCGATCGCGATCGCGCAGAGCGCGTTGGCAAGGTTATATTCCTCGGCGAAGGGGAAGACGAAACGCCGTTCGCCGTGCGGGGTCGAGACCAGGGCCGCGATCCCATCCTCAACCAGCTCGACGTCGAGCGCGTGGACCTCGCCGCCAGCCCCGAAGGTGAAGGTGAGCAGCGAGTCGTGGAGGTGGGGCGAGAGCGCCTCGGCGGCTGCTGGCACGACCGCCCGGCCGCGTCGCCCGAGCCCACCGAGAATCTCCGCCTTCGCTTCGGCGATCGCGTCAATCGTCCCGAGCAGCTCAAGGTGAACCGGCCCGACGTTGGTGATCGCAGCGACATCGGGCTCGGCGATATCGCACAACTCAGAGATCTGTCCGCGGCCGCGCATCCCCATCTCCAAGACCATCACCTCAGTCTCGGGCTCGGCCGCCAAGATTGTCATCGGCAGGCCGATTTCGGTGTTGAGATTGCCAACGCTGGCGTGGACCCGGGCCGGCAGAATCGCCCGGGCGATGTCCTTGACGGTGGTTTTCCCGGACGAGCCGGTCACCCCGACAACCTTGCAGCCGAGCTCCCGGCGCCAGCCCCTGGCAAGGCGCTGAAACGAGCGCAACGGATTGTTCGAGGCGAGAACCCAAGCCCCGGCGTCGGCTCCGAGCCGCTCGGCGTCGTCGAGGGAGACCAGCACCCCCCAGGCACCGGCCTCGATCGCCTGCTCGGCAAACTCGCCGCCGTTTCGCCACTGCCCCGGCAACCCGACGAACAGGTCATCGGGCAGGACCTCGCCAGAGTTGATCACCGCGCGCTCGGGATGGGCCGCGACGCCTCGGGCGCTGATCGTCGCGCGAGCCTCAGCGGCGATCCGCTCCGGGTCGAGGGTGATCATCGCCGTACCGCTCCGAGCAGTCGCTCCAATTCCTGGCGAGCGACGACGCGATCGTCAAACGGAACGGTCTCGCCGTCCGCGAACTCCTGGCCCTGCTCGTGTCCTTTGCCCGCGATCACGACCAAATCACCGGCGTCGGCGCGAGTCAGCGCAACGGCGATCGCGACGCGACGGTCGGGTTCGACGATCGGCTCGGCGGAGCCGGTTCCGGCCAAGATCTCGGCGATGATCGCCTCCGGAGGCTCCGAGCGCGGGTTGTCGGAGGTGATGACCACGAGATCGGCCAGCTCGGCACCGACCCGGCCCATCTTCGCGCGCTTGTCGCGATCGCGATCACCGCCGCAGCCGAAGACGACGATCAGGCGGCGTTGGGTCAGGGCGCGAGCCGCGTCGAGAACGTTACGCAGGGCCGCTGGAGTGTGGGCGTAATCGACGATCACGGCGAACCGCTGATTCGATCCGATCCGGATCGGCTCCATCCGACCCGGCACCGGCTCGGCGGTGGCCAGGGCAGCCGTGGCGGCGGGGATGTCGAGATCAAG
>JAHEXU010000026.1 GCA_023251975.1 bacterium
GCACTGGCGTCGGGCGGTGAGGCGCGAGAGGCTGCGATCGTGCTGGAGCGCGCGCGCGCCCGCGGGCTGGGCGACGCGCTGGAGCGCGATCGGCTCAGACTCGATGAGCTGGCTCCCGAACGTCCCACCGAAGTGGATGAGTACAGCCGCGCGGCGGCCGAAGTGCGAGACCTGACGAACCGCCAGCGCCGTTTCGATGTCAGTGCGCCGTCGGAATCGGATCGTCGCTCCTCCGACGAGAAGGAACTCCGAAACGAGGTCGAGCAAGCGCTTCTTGCCCTGGACACCGCGGTCGAGCAGATCCGGCGAGTACCCGGCTACGAACAGTTCCTGGCGCAGCCAGGTGAGGAGGAGATCGCTGCTGCGGTTCGAGACCGCTGCCCGCTGGCCTACGTCGTCGTTTCGCCGCACGGAGCCCTAGCGGTGCTGGTCCGGTCAGTCGACTCCCGGATCGAGTACGAGTCGATATTTCTAGGCGGAACGGCCGATCGCTCGCTCGACCACGTCCGCGAGATCTTGCAGTTGCTCGATGGCTCGGTCAGGCTGCTCGGTGGGGCGCTGGATGCGAGCCCCGCTGCCGCCGTCCGCCCCGAACAGCCGGTCGAACGGGCGCTGCAGTTGATCGGAGATGGAATCTTGTCCGCGCTCGTGGTCCGGTTGGACGAACTCGCGATCGGCGAGCTGACCTTGGTCCCCTGCGGAGCGCTCGGCCTCTTACCGCTTCACGGCAGTCGCCATGGCGCCAGCGGCCTCGGAGAGTCGCTTCTGGACCGAGTGACGGTCCGCTACGCGCCTTCGGCCCGCTTCTTGAACCAGGTACGCCGGAGGCTCAGCGTCCTCGATCGTCAAGCCCCACCAGAACAAGGTCGTCCCGGGTTTTCGGGGGTGGGCAACCCCTTGCCAGCGGACCCGGAGCTGCCCGCCGCCGACGCCGAGGTGAGACAGATCGTTACGACGTTCCGGGACGATGGAATAGACGATCTCGAAACGGTCAGCCGCGCCACGTCGGCAACCCGCGAGCGCCTGGTTCGCGATGCGCGGGGTGCGCGATACGTGCACCTCGCCTGCCACGGCGTCTTTGATGCGGCGGCGCCGATGCGATCTGGATTTGTGCTTGCTGGCGGCACGAGCTTGAACCTCGCAGAGATCCTTGAGTCGGGGCCGTTCGCCGACGCCCGCCTTGTGGTCGCCTCGGCGTGCCGGACGGCGCTCGTCGACCCTCAGATCATCGACGAAGCGATCGGACTGCCGGCCGGGCTGCTCGCCGCGGGCAGCGCCGGTGTGATCGCGTCGTTGTGGCCCGTCAATGACTTTGCGACGGCGGTGTTGATGTCGCGGTTTTATGAGTACTGGTGGGATGGCGAGAGGGCCGAAGCCGTTGGCTCGGCCCCGGTCGAAGCGGGTGATCCCGCCGACGCGCTCCGACGAGCTCAGCTTTGGTTACGGGATTTGACGCCCGAAGCCATGCTCGCCTACCTGTCGGATCGACCTCCGCTCCAAGCGGTGTTCGACGCTCGCCGCGGCGGCTTTGATACTTCCGATCCGAGCCACTGGGCGGCGTTTGTGTTCGTCGGCGCGTGACCCGGAAATGGCAGCAGGTCAAGCGTCGAGGCTGTCGATCAGTGCCTTGGAGCGCTCGAGGTGTTCCCACACATCTGACAGGTTGGTCTTCGTCCCGACATCCAGATCGGACCCGTCATCGAGCGTCGGCGATCTGGCGGATCTGGTCTGGGTGCCGACAAGCCTCGATCCAAAGATCCTGCTGCGTGCGTCGCCAAGTGAGCGCTGGGCGTGCGCCCACTCAGCTGGGTAGCGATCTTGGGTGTAGACCCGGAGCGCCGCGGTAAAGCAGGCGATGGCGTTCGTTAGGTTCTCAGATGGCCGACCGGTCTCGGATTCCAGGTAGGCACGGCCGAGGCCGAGCTGCGACGCCGCCCACTCTTGAGGAGTGTCCTGTTCGCTGTAAACCTCGAGCGCGGCGAGGTAGTTCGAAATCGCCTGTTCGAGCTGGCCGGCCCCCGATTGCTCGAGGCCGACGCTTACGTCGTCCTGCCCGTCCACGTCGTCCTGCCCGTCCATGTATTCGATCTTACTCGCCCGCTTGGTCGGCGCCGAGCCTCTCGACGCGGCGTGCGAGAGCTTCGACGCTCGCTCGCAATTCCCGGACACCTTCGAGGGTTGGCCCGCGCTCATCGGCCCATTCGATCCCGTCCTTCCCCAGTTTCCGGGGCAGGGATCCGGCCAGCGCAAGCCCGACCACGACGATCGGAACGCCGAGCAGGAGCAGGGCGAGGAGGAAGCGCTCCAGCCGCAGGACCGTCTCGGAGCCGAGGGCGTAATCCGGGGGATGGGCGGGGACATCGCCAAAAACGAGCGCCCAGATCAGTACCACGACCGTGAGCGCGCCCAAGACGAGCCCGATCCCCATGGCAACGGTAGTGTCGGAGAGCGTCTTGCCGGCGCGTACCCGTTTCGACAAGGTTGTCGCGACTCCACGAATTGCGCGTATTGGCTTCGAACTCATCTATTCACGTCTTTTCTCGGGGGTCGGTCTGCCGGGCGAGTGGATAGGACCTGGTCGGCGCCATCGGGCGGCGGCGAGCCGGGGGAACTCGGAGACCGACGATCCTTCGATCGCCGCAGCACGGCTAATCCACTGATCCAGGTCGGGATCGAGTCGCAGGCGGATCATCTTGGGAATCGTACCCCCGGTAATGGTTGGTGTGTTTCGAGACACCGTGGACCGCGGACCGCTCCGTTGGGCCGTCTTTCCGTCTGTCCAGGATCAAACCGGCTCCGCAACTTTTCCGATCCGGGTGGGTTTCAGGCCCCAGAACGTCTCCAGGGGGGATGTCAGCCATCGAGATGACGGCGGCCGGGTGCGGGGCACTGCCCGGCCGTCGTCACCGTCGGCTCGGATAGCCGCGCCGCAGCTACAGCCCGCTCTACCATCAGGTCGATGTCCGGTCATTCGAAATGGGCTTCGATCAAGCACAAGAAGGCGGCGACCGACGCGAAGCGCGGCAAGCTGTTCACTAAGCTGGCGCGGGCGATTACGGTCGCGGCGCGCGAGGGCGGGGGAGACCCGGACGGTAACCCGGCGCTCGGCCTCGCGATCCAGAAGGCCAAAGAGGCCTCGATGCCGAAGGACAACATCGGGCGGGCAATCGATCGCGGCACCGGCGAGGGAGCCGACGCCGATGCGATCGAGCGCGTCCTCTACGAGGGTTATGGCCCCGGCGGGGTCGCGATTTTGGTCGAGGCGATGACCGACAATCGCAACCGGACCGGTTCGGATGTGCGGCACGCGTTCGATCGCCACGGCGGCAATCTCGGCGAGCCCGGGTCGGTTTCCTATCTGTTTGAAAAGCGCGGCTTGATCGTGGTCTTGGCCGATCGGGTCGACGAGGACGAGGTGATGCTGGTCGCGATTGAGGCCGGGGCGGAAGATGTCGAGGTTGCCGACGGCGAGCTTCGGATCGAGACGGTGGCAGGCGAGCTGCAGGTGATCCAGGCCGCGCTTTTGGAGGCTGCGGTCAAGGTTGCCTCGGCCGAGATCGCGATGGTTCCAAGCACCACCGTCACGGTCGAGTCTGACAAAGCGGCGACGCTGATCAAGCTGATCGATCTGCTTGATGACCACGACGATGTCGATTCGGTTCACGCCAACTTCGATATCTCCGACGAGGTGCTGGAGCAGATCACCCGATAGCGGCGGCGTCGCGGTGGCATCCGAGCGGGCCGTGAGAATGCCCTGCTGTGTCAGTTGTGATCGGGATAGACCCCGGGATTGCCAACACCGGTTTTGGAGTGATCGAGTCGCGGCCCGGCGACGGGACGATTCGGGCGCTTGACGCGGGCGTCGTCGAGGCCTCGGCCGAGCTGCCCCTGGGGCGCCGACTGCTGCAGATCCATCGTGCGGTCAGCGAGCTTTTGGTCGAGCACCGGCCCGATTCGATGGCGCTCGAGGACATCTACTTCGGTAAGAACGTGCGGACCGCGATGGCGGTCGGCCAGGGTCGTGGGGTGGCGCTTTTGGCGGCTGAGCAGGTTGGGATCGAGAGCGTCGGTTACACCCCGCAGGCGATCAAGCTGTCGGTCTGTGGGACCGGCGGCGCCGACAAGCAGCAGGTCCAATTCATGGTGCAGCGGCTGCTTGGGCTCGAGCAGCCGCCGAACCCAGACCATGTGGCGGACGCGCTCGCGGTGGCGATCTGTCACGCCGCGCAGGTGCGGGCACGGGCTGCGATGGTGGCGCGGTGATCGCGTCGCTGCAGGGCGAGGTGACGGTGCGTCATCACGACCAGGTGGTGATCCGCGCCGCCGGGGTGGGGTACCGGCTGACCGTCTCCGCGCAGACGATGCGCCAGGTGCCGCCGCTCGGGCTCGAGTTCGAGATTCTCTGTGAGATGGTCGTCCGCGACGACTCGATCTCGCTGTATGGGTTTGCGGCCGAGGATGAACGCGAGCTGTTTGGGCTCTTGACCGCGGTCAGCGGGATCGGGCCGAAGGTGGCGATCGCGACCCTTTCGAGCGGGCCGGCAGGGGAGCTGGCGCGGGCAATCGCGCTCGGCGACGCAAAGCGCTTCCAGGCGGTGGCTGGGATCGGCAAGCGGACCTCGGAGCGGATCATCGTCGAGCTGCGCGAGAAGGTCGCGGAGCGTCTCGGAATCGACTCCTCCGGAGGCGGCCTGGGCGGCCTTGGCGGCGAAGCGGTCGGCCCCGGCGGCGAGGTGGCGGGACCGCGCGGCCTCGCCCGCGACGGCCTGCTCGGACTTGGCTATAGCCCCGCCGAGGTTGAGCGCCTGCTCGCCGCGGCGGTCGGCGAGAGCGCCGAGGCGTTGATTTCATCCGCGCTCCAGTCGACCCGAACCGGAGGCGGCTGAGGTGTCGATCAAGCGGATCGACCTGCCCGATCCCGACGAGCGCGGCGACGGCGGTGAGCGGCCGGTCGAGCGGACCGCGCAAAGCGGCGAGGACGAGCTCGAGCGTTCACTGCGACCGCCCCGGCTCGGCGACTTCATCAACCAGGTCCAGGTAACCGAGCAGCTGGCGGTTTTCCTCGAAGCGGCAAAGCGCCGTGGCGAACCGCTCGATCACGTCCTCCTGGCGGGTCCGCCGGGGCTCGGCAAAACCTCGCTGGCCAACATCATCGCCGCCGAGCTCGGGGTTGGCCTGGTTCAGACCGCCGGTCCGGCGTTGGAGCGAAAGGCCGACATCGCCTCCTTTTTAACCACCCTGGAACCCGGCTCGGTCTTCTTTGTCGATGAGATCCATCGCTTGCCGCGAGCGATCGAGGAGACCCTCTACCCGGCGATGGAAGACGGGCAACTGCCGATCGTGCTTGGCCAAGGTGCCGGGGCGCGGACGGTCACGCTCGATTTGCCGCCGTTCACTTTGGTCGGTGCCACAACTCGGACCGGCCTTTTGACGACGCCGCTGCGCGATCGCTTTGGTGTCTGTCATCGGCTCGAGCACTACACGCCGCAGCATCTCGGCGAGATCGTGACCCGCTCGGCGCGGATCCTCGGGGTCTCGATCGACGCCGCCGGGACGGTCGCGATCGCGGCGCGGGCCCGCGGCACCCCTCGGGTTGCAAACCGGCTCCTCAAGCGGGTTCGCGACTTTGCCGAGGTGCGCGGCTCCGGGGTAATCAACGGCCCGATCGCGGCCGACGCGTTGGCGATGCTGGAGGTCGACGAAGCTGGCCTTGACCGCCGCGATCGCAGTATCTTGACGGCTATCGCGGAGCTATTTGGCGGCGGTCCGGTTGGCCTTTCGACCCTGTCGGCGGCGGTCGACGAGGAGTCCGACACGATTGAAGATGTTTATGAGCCCTACCTGCTGCAGCAGGGTTTGATCAAGCGGACCCCCCGCGGCCGAGTAATTACAGCGCGCGGGATCGCCCACCTCGGCCTCGAGACGACCGTGATCGCCCCGACCCTGCTCGAGCAGTTACCGCTGATCGAGGCGAGCCCCGACCACGGCAACTAAGTGCTCCCCGCCACAATTTCCGTCGCTATCGGGCGGCCCCGAACGCGCCTGACTGTGCCCACGATGCTCGCCGATGCGCTGCATCGACTTCGCTCGCGCGCTTGTCATCCACCCGCCTGACTCGCTCGATGATCGACGGAACTTGTGGCTGGGAGCACTAAGCCAAACCCCATGACTAGCTAGCTGTCGCAAGCAGAATGTTCGCAGGGTGTGATCGGTGGTCCCGGGCAGGCGTAGTCTTTTCGATGATGAAGTCGCGCTTCCGAGCCGATCTGGTGGCCGCAGGCCTGACGGCGCTCCTCGGGGCCGTGCTGCTTTTCGGCTGTGGCGCCAACCGGGTGGCACAGCCGAATGCAAGTCGACCAGCCGAGGAGAGAGGCTCGCCCGTGGCATTGCGACTCGATGCGCTTGCTCCGCTTTTTCGCCGCTCGACGGAGCTGGATTTCGAAGTCGAGGTGATCGACCCCGGTCGTCTGCCCGAGGTTGAACCGTTCAGCCGCCCGTCGCCCCGCGAGCGGCTGCCGCAGCGCCTGCGAGCCCTCGAGGGGATTCGGGTTTCGATCGACGGGGCCACGGCCGGCTTCGCGTATGCATTTCGATCGCAAGCGATCGCCCGAGCAGCCGCTCCCTCGTTCCTCTCCTTGCGTTCCGAGGTCCAGGGTTGCGGTCGAATCCTCTACTTCACGAAGCAATTCGCTCCTCAGCAACCCGGGCAAAGCGACGATCGCTGGCTGGGCGCAATCGTTCGCGTCCTGCGAGACTCCGGCGATTGCCGCGATGGCGTTTTTACGGTGATCAGCTAGCCGGTTCTGGGGGTAGGCGCCGGTGGATTCAGCCCCGGCCTCGATCGACCTCGTCGAATCGGTTGCTCTTGAGCACCTTGGGGCTGGTTCGACCTCGGACCCAGACGGACCGAGGGGCCACCAGGTTGGCCGGAACCAGGTCGGAGGTGTCCGCCGAGAATAGCTAAGGATTGGGTCGCGCTTTGCCGATCTGCGATGCGATGGGAATCGCGGTGGAGCAGACTGGTCGCTCATGCGGGCGTTGCGCGATCGACCGATTGACTAGCCTTGCGGCGTGCCGTTTTTTATCTGTCCGGGTTGCGGGAACCGAGCGCTCTCATCGGAGCGCACCGCGGGGTTTACCTCGCGCCCAAAGGGCTGCTCGAAATGCGGCTTCGGATTCCTCTTCGAGCTGCTTGACGACTACTACCCGGCGCCCGACGCGGCCTTCTTTGTCTGTGACCAACAGGCACGCGTGCTCGACCTCGGCAAGGGGGCGTTTGAGTTGACCGGACTGCGCGACGAGGATGTGATCGGCCGCCAGGTTGGCGACGTGCTGGGGCTGCGCTGGATTGACCAAAGCGACACTGAGCCGACGCCTGCGGCCAACGGCGCTGGCGCCGACCCGATCGCCACCACCTTGGAATGGGGGGTACGGGTACTCGGCCGCAGCGTTGCGGTTCACGCCGAGGGTGATCTCCCGGCGAGCGCGGTTGCCGACCTCTTCCCCGCCTACGACGACGACGGCGGCCTCCTGCTCGTCCTCACCCCACGGAGCTGAGCGTGCTGAAGGGACGCAGTCGCAACCTCTACGTCCTGCTGTTTGTGCTCGGGTTGGTGATCGTCTCGGTCACGATCGTCGCCAAACGGCCGACCAAGCTCGGTCTCGATCTGAACGGCGGCACCCGGCTCGTCTACCAGGCCGAGCCGACCCCGCAGAACCCGTCAATTGATGCCGATGACCTCGACCGCGCGATCGAGATCATCCGCGAGCGGGTCGACCAGTTCGGTGTTTCGGAACCCGAGATCGCCCGGGTCGGCGCCGATCAGATCCAGGTCGATCTGCCCGATGTCGCCGACGCCGATCGGGCCGCCGACCAGGTCGGTGACACGGCCCAGATGTATTTCTATGACTGGGAACCGAACGTGGTCGCGGCGAAGGGGGTCACCCCCGAGGCCGCCCCCGAGCAGGCGATCCCGAAGCTGCTTGACGCGGTTCGTCTGGCCGCGAAACAGAAGCCGAGTTGCGACGGCTGCACGACCGGCTCGCGGTTTTATCTGTTCGATCGCGAGACCGACAAGCCAATCGCCGGACCTGATGACACTCGCGCGGCGCTTTTGTCGGCAAATCCGGCTGCGAGCGCCCTGCCGAAGGCAAGGCGGGTTCTGATCGAGGTGCCGCGGGGCACCCTGGTCCTCGAAGGGGCCGAGGGCCAAGACTACGCTGGGGGCGGCCCGCCCGTTTACTTTGTGATCCAAGATCACCCGGCGCTGTCGGGCGATGACATCGACAATCCCGAGCAGGGCTTCTCGAGCCCGTCGAACCAGGCGATCGTCAGCTTCGACTTCCGCGGCGACGCTGGCGACACCTTCGAGGAGGTGACCAAGGCGATCGCGCTGCGCGGGGCGTCCCAGCTTGCTCCCGGCGTTGTCGGGGCAGATGTGGCTGATCACTTCGCGATCGTGCTCGACGACAAGATCATCTCGCGCCCGATCATCGACCCCGACGAGCACCCGAACGGGATCAGCGGCGGCGGCGCCAGCATTGAGGGCAGCTTCTCGATCGAGGAGGCCCAGGACCTCGCCAGGCTGCTCAAGATCGGTGCCCTGCCGGTCAAGCTCAATCTGATCAATCAGTCGAAGGTCTCGGCGACCCTCGGCCAGCAGGCGCTGGACCAAGGCCTCAAGGCGGGCCTCGCCGGGATCATCATCGTGATGGCGTTCTTGCTGCTCTACTACCGATTCCTCGGCTTTGTGGCGGCGCTCGGGCTGATCGTCTACGGCCTCTTTTACTACGCGCTGATCGAGTTGATTCCGATCACGATGACGCTGCCGGGGATCGCCGGTTTGATCTTGACGATCGGAGTTGCGGCGGACTCCAACATCGTCATCTTCGAGCGGATTAAGGAGGAGTCTCGGAAGGGCCGCTCGATGCTGGCGTCAATCACGACCGGTTACGGCAAGGGGATCGCGACGATCGTCGACGCCAACGTGGTGACCCTGCTGACCGCCTTCATCTTGTTCAACCTGACCGACGCTGGGGTAAAGGGATTCGCCTTCGCGCTCGGGGTCGGCACCGTGGTCTCGCTTTTGACCGCGGTGGTCTTCACCCAGGCGGTACTTGGGTCGCTCGGCCGCGCCCGGTTCATGAGTTCGCCGAGCTTTCTCGGCGCCGGTGAGCAGAAGGTCAACTGGGACTTTGACTTCGCCGGGATGAGCCGATGGTTCTTCTCCTTCTCCGGCGCGATCTTGTTGATCGGCGCGATCAGCTTCTCGACCCAGCAGCTCAACTTCGGGATCGACTTCGAGTCGGGGACACGGATCACCGTCTCGCTCGGTAAAGACGCATCGATTAGTCAGGTTCGTGGCGCCCTCTCAAACGCCCAGGTGCCCGATTCCGAAGGAATCAAGATCCAGACGGTCGACAACCCCGACTTCGGCCTCCACGTCTACCAGATCCAATCCCAAGCGCTCGACAACGGCGCGATTGCCCGCGTCTCCTCGCAGCTGAAGCGCGATTTCGGGATTGAACACGGCGACGAAGGTTTTGACTTCACTACGGTCGGCCCGACCTTCGGCGCTCAGATCGCCCACAACGCCGCCCTCGCGGTCCTGCTCTCGCTGATCTTGATCAGCGCCTACATGGCGTTTAGGTTCGAGGCGAAGTACGCGATCCCGGTCATCATCGCGCTGTTCCACGACATCCTGATCACCGCCGGGATCTATTCGATCGCCGACCGCGAGGTGACCAGCGGGACGGTCGCGGCCTTTTTGACGATCCTCGGTTACTCGCTCTATGACACCGTGATCGTGTTCGACCGGATCCGCGAGAACGTCCCGAAGCTGCCACGCGCCACCTTCTCCCAGATCGCCAACCGCTCGCTCGCCGAGGTCCTGACCCGGTCGCTGATCACCGGCGCCTCAACCGTCTTTTTGATCGCGGTGATCTTGGTGTTCGGCGGCGCCACCCTGCGTGATTTCGCCTTCGCGATGATGGTCGGCGTTCTCTCCGGTACGTACTCGTCAATTTTCATCGGCACCCCGGTCTTGATCGCGTGGAAGGAGCGCGAGCACTCCTACGAGGTGCGCCGCTATCGAATCGCCGAGACGATGGGCTACGTCCCCGCCTTCCCCGAGGACAACCAAGTGGCGCGCGTCGACGAGGCATCCTCGAATGGCGCCCGAGCGAGCACGGCGATTGACGATCGGGCCGAGCCGCCTCGACCGGCGCAGTTCGTCGCTCCTCGCCCGGCGCCGACCAGCTCGGTCGATGACGAGCGCGACGCCGCCGAGCGGGCGGCTCGCCGCGAGGAAAAGAAGCGCCGTCGCGCCCAGCGTCAGCTTCGAGGCAAGACGCACGGGCGTCGCGGCAAAAAACAGCGCGGAGGCGGTTGAGCAATGGCAGTCCTGGTCTGGGTAACGATCGCGATCGCGCTGTGGCACTTCACCGTCTTCCTACCCGATCGCTTCTGGGGCGGGATCGTCGGCGCTTTCGTCTGCGCCGTCGTCGGCGCCTTGGCGTTCGGCGGGGTCCTACAACTGATCAGCGGTGAGAGCGTCGGGAACACGGACATCCTTACTGCTCTGATCGGTGCCACCGGTGCGATAGGGGGACTCGGCGCCGCCTACGCCTACGGCGTCCACCGAGAAAACCTCGAAGCCAATCGATAGCCCGCGTCAGCGGGCGTCGGATCCTGTGGTCGCCCCGGAAGGCCGGGTACTCGTCGGCGTCAAACGACGGGTGAGCGCACCTTTTTGGACCGAACCAGTCGGCCGCCCCGATCGGGCCCTGATCTCGGCTGATTTCCCCGTCCCGGGCACGTCGCGATCGCCGCTCTCGGTCGCGTCTTTGAGCGATGGAGGTATAGGCCGGGCGGCTCTAATCGACCCGCCAGGCGGCGCTGTCCAGGTGCTCGGCGCCACCGCCCAGCCCCACCGGGTAGGGGGATCCGGGCTAGGCGAAGGCCAAGGTGGAGATCACGTTCGATCGCTGCCACATCCGCGCGCACCTCTCGAAGGCTGTCGACAAGGTCCGTCGCGAAGAGTCAACGCACCAACGTGAGCTATTGAAGGGCACCCGCTATAGGTGGCTGAAGCGACCGAAGACCCTGACCGTCCGCCAGCGCGATTTGTTGGACGAGCTGCTTGCCGAGCCGCTCGAGACGGTGCGGGCCTACCACCCTCGCGCAGCAGTTCGACAACTTCTACGAGATCGACGATCCCGACACTGCGGAGGAGTACCTACGCCGTTGGATCGTCGAGGTCGACAACAGCGGCCTGGATCCGCTTCAGAAGTTCGCGAGGATGCTTGAGGATCACTGGCTCGGGGTGATCCGCTGGCGTCACAGCCGGGTCTCCAATGGGCGTTTCGAAGGCCTGAACTCGCTGATCCAGGCCGCCAAGCGACGAGCACGCGGGTATCGGACCAATCGCAACTACATCACAATAATCTACCTGATCGCCAGCAAGCTTGACGCCGGTCCGATGATTGCGCAGGCCACACGGAATGACGAGGAGCCCCCGCGAACCCGCTCGACGATCACCCGAGCCCGACCCCACACTGCACCTAGTCGATCCTCACCTTTACGTATTTAGATAGTCAGGGCAAGGCTTTTCCCTCTTACTCCCCGGGGGGTGCAGCGCCCGGAGGCTCGGCGTCCGCCGGGGCAGGTACCCACTCGGCACCGCCATCTTGATCGCAGCGAGGATACAAGTTGATCTCCGCATCCGCAACCTTCTTTCCGGACGGGCTGGCGTCGAGTTCTTGCGCTTGCGTGATGTCGGCCTGCGATGGTGCAGCCGGACCGACATCGCCAGCGGGTCCGCGGCCGTCAAGCGTGACTGTGAGGTCCTCGCCGTTTGCGCATTGGATCGGTTCGCCGTCGGGTCCCGATACTCCAATCGACCCACTAACCGGCGGCGGCAGAGCCGGGGTCTCATCACTGGCAGCCGCGAGCGACAAAGCGAGCCACGCCACGATAATTGCAACTGCAAAAGCGCCAGTTGCCAAAATGATCTTTGGTTTTTGGAAAGCCATTACTGTATCATCCTCCAAATATAGCGTGCCTAGGGTATGGGAAAGTGGTGGTAGCGGGTGACGTTCTCGTCGCCGACCCAGTTGCCATTGTTGCTTAGGGCCTAACCTGCTCCAATATTCGCGTAATCTCCGCTGTTTCCGCATGGTTGGCTCTCGAAGAAAACCCGCGATTTGAACGAGTTTGTGCTGTCGCCTCCGCCGTAATCCCAACCGGACGAATAGCAAAGCAACCATGCCTGCGCGTGAACCCCCCACACGATCCAGCGATTTTTAGCGCGCAACTCCCCGGCAGGTTTGTCGAGTCTACCGGCACACGGGTATGTATACGCGCCCAGCCAATATCCATTCCAACTCTCCACGGAGGCACTCCCGGCACCATGTCCCGGGTTACCGTGGCCGAAGTGTGCCAGCGATTTGACGCACCAGCCATCATTGCTTCTGCGTGCCCACGACCACTGGTCGTCCTCGTGTGCCCAGGCGCTTGGGACAGCTACGCACAAGAGCCCAATGAGCACGATGCCCGCCGCAACGAAGATGGCCGACCGACATCTCAGTTGGTACATTCGAACTGCTCCTTTGCTCGTGTGATCCACGACTTCGGCCAAGCTGGCCGCCTATCTGCCACGATCCCGAGCGCATCTTGGCGGTTCTTTGCGGCCGACGGGGCATTAAAGATACCCCCCCGCCGTCCGTGTCAAGCTGGGTGCAACAATCGGGTCCACCGCTCGCCCCGATCCGCCAGCGGGTCGAGTCGATCTATTGGGACCGCGAACGACATCTTGACTCTCGAGCGTCAAGGAGCGAAGACCCTTTACGCCTTCAGGGTCCTCTTGGCAAGCCGATTCGTGGGGCTCGTGGCGGGCGATCTCCCTCAATCACGAACTCGGCCTCCCACCGCGTGCGCTGGCTCAGGACCCCCGAAATAATTTCCGAGCCTGAGTCGGCCCGTACCGGGCGGTGCGACGAACTACGCGCAGACTGCGCGTAGAGGAGAGCCGGTCGGGATCACGACCCGCCTCCAGCGCGACCTCCCACATCAGGCTCCGGATCGCGTAGTGCACGAGCAGATGGCCCCAGACCTCCTGGCGAACGCCGTCGCGTGACTTCGAGCGCGGCACCGGCGCGGGCCGCGCTGGTGCGTCTTCAGCTCGTCGAGGGCGGTCTCGAACTCCCAGCGCTCGGGATAGGCGGCGGCCAGTTGCGTGGCGGAGGCAAGCGCAGGGTCGGCGATGCTGGTCAAAAGCCGGTAGCGCTCAGCGGCGAGCACCGGGTCGGTGAGCTCGTACTCGACGACGCGCACCGCGATCGGGTCGCTGCGTTTGCGGTCCTCGGAGTCGTAGATTCGCGAGCGGTAGGAGCCGTCCTCGAGCACCTCGTCGACCAAGAGGATCAGGTTCTTCGGAGCGCGCCAAAGCAGCTCGGCCCCGCTCGCGCGCGCCGCCCGCCAGCCCGAACCCATAGAAGCCGCGATCGGCGAGCAGCAGCATGCCCTCCTCCAGCGAGCCCCACAGCTGCGCGGCGAGGGTGCGCTCGCCGTCCCTGCCGAGCGGTCCCAGCGCGCAGCCCGTGATTGCATGGGTGCCGTACTCGGCGAGCCCGACCGCGCGCAGTTGGGGGAAGGCGCCGCCGCCCTCGCCCCGGCTTGAGCCGGGGCGGCCGAACTCCTGCTCGTTGGCGGGCGTGTCGGCAAGATCGAGCGTCGTGAGGTCGATCGCCATCAGGCGCAGCTCAGAAAGGAAGGCGCCTGGACTCCCCGGACTCGCCAGCGGCCGGGCGACCCGCTCGTAGAGCGCCCGCACCGGCTCTGAGCCGAGCCGGACCCGGGCCTTTGTGATCGCCACCTGGGTCGGCACCTGCCACGGCCGCTGCCAGCCGCTCGACCAGTCGAGTCCCTCGACCAGGTTACGCATCACCTCCTCGTAGGAGCTCTCGCTAAAGAGCGCGATCGCCATCGCGTAGTAGACCATCACCCGCGCCGGCAGCAGCCAGCGCCGCTGCTCGGTGCGCCCCGATTCGGCCAACACCCGATCGACGAGCTCGGGCGGATAGGATCGGGACCGTGGCGTCGGCGCAGGGTGGCGGTCGCGGTCCTCGGGGTGCTCGGCGGGATCGTTTCGGGGGTTGCCGTCGGGTCTTCCCCCGAGCCGGGATCCTCCGGCGGGCTCGTCGAGGCCTCTGACTGTCCGCAGGCGATTCGGAGCTTCAGCTCGGCCGGGGTCACCCCTCCAACCGAGTTTGCCGAGCGCTGCCCGACGAGCGATCAGATGCCCGGCCTCCTGGATTCGGCGAGGAAGCTCGATCTGGCCCGCGCCGAGCTTGCCGCTTTCGTGGCGGAGCGAGCGAACCAGGATCAGCAATGAAGCCCAGCGCGGCGCTCGTCGTCGCCTGAGCCTCGTCATTCACCGCGACGGACCCCGTTCTTCGCCATTTTTGCCTGCGAGGCCGGGGCGCCGCCGGTTCCGTCGGGCCGGTGCCATACCGTTTTGGGGGTGAGTGTGGTGGTTGAGAAGCGCCGGAAGACGAAGCAGCTCGGGGCGCGGCCCTACGACTACGGGGCGGCGCTGGCACTGAGCGAGGCGCTCGAGGTGGCGGAGCCGGTCGCGATCGCCTTGGTGCGCCGTGGTTATGACTCGGTCGAGCTGGCGCGGCGGTTTTTAGAGGCCGACGAGGCGCACGACCCGAGCGGCTTTACCGGGATACCGGAGGTTGTAGAGCGGATCGAGGCGGCAGCCGCGGCAGGCGAGCGGGTGACGGTTTTCGGCGACTACGACGTAGACGGAGTCTGCGCAACCGCGGTCTTGGTGACGGCGCTGCGGGCCCTTGACGTGAGCGTTGACTGGCTGATCCCGGATCGGCTCGGCGATGGATACGGGCTTTCGACCGCCGCGATCGACTCACTCGCCGAGCGTGGCACCCGTCTGCTGATTACCGCCGACTGCGGGGTCACCGCAATCGCGGAGGTGGCACGGGCACGCGAGCTCGGGATCGATGTGATCGTGACCGATCACCATCGACCCGGCGCTGCGCTTCCCGATTGTCTTTTGTTGCACCCGAGCCTGTCGGGTTACCCATTTGATGCGCTGTGCGGGACCGGCGTTGCCTACAAGCTGGCGCTCGCCCTGGCCCGATCGAGTGGTCGTGGCACCCCCGAGCTCGACCTTGACCTGGTGGCGATGGCGACGGTCGCCGACATGGTCGAACTGCGGGGCGAGAACCGAACCCTCGTGCGACGCGGCCTGGCCGAGCTGCGGCGGGCGCGGCGCCCCGGGATCAGGGCGCTGATCGATTCCTCGTCGGTCTTGTGCGAGCGCCTTGACGAGGGCGACATCGCCTTCCGCCTCGCCCCCCGGATCAACGCGGCTGGACGGCTTTATCGGGCCGACGCCTGTGTTGAGTTGCTGTTGACCGAATCGGCGGAGCGGGCAAAGGAGATCGCCGCCCACCTCGAGAAGGCCAACCACGAACGACGGCGGACCGAGCAGGAGGTTCTCGCCGCCGCCGAGGCGGAACTTGCGGCACTCCCCGCCGAGTCACGGCAGGGTCGGGGAATTGTTGTCGCCGGTCAAGGCTGGCACCCCGGGGTGGTCGGGATCGTCGCATCGCGCCTGGTCGAGGCGCACGGTGAGCCCACGATCGTGATCGCGATCGACGAGGCCGGGGTCGGCCGGGGGTCGGCCCGCTCGATCCCCGGGTTCGATCTACTGGCGGCGATCAGCGCGGGTGCGGAGCATCTGACCCGGTTTGGCGGCCACCGGGCAGCCGCTGGATTGGAGGTCGAGGCGGGCTCGATCGAGCGCTTTCGCAGCGACTTCTGCGCGAGTGCGACCGCGACCCTGGCCGAACATCCCGAGCAGCGGGTCGAGCTGGTTGATGCGGTGGTCGGGGGTGAGTCGTTGGGGCACTCCCTGGCCGAGCAGATCCGGTCGCTGGGGCCGTTTGGGATCGGCAATCCGCGGGTTGGGCTCTTGGTCCCGTGGGCGCAGGTTCGCGATGTTCGCGAGATGGGCGAGTCGGGTCGGCACGCCAGATTCACCCTCGAAAGTGGCGCCGGGAGCGTCCAGGGGGTGGCGTTCTCGGTTGAGAACAAGTTGCAGGCGCTGGCGGCTGAGCGCCACGATCTGACCGTCCGGTTGGAGCTCAACGAATGGAACGGGGCCAGCACGCCGCGGGTCGTGCTGGGCGAGAGCTACCGGCCCGAGCCCGCCGCCGATGGCGCCACCGGTTGTCCCAACCCGGCGGATGACGCCGAGTGGTGGGCGCGGCTTGAGAACGCGGCAGCCGTCGGCGAGGACGGCGCCGCCGGGGGCGAGCGGGAGTTGCGCGAGATGGCGGCCGAGTCGCCGACTCGACGGGTCCTCGATCGCCGCGGCGGCTCGATCGTGGCCCGCTTGACTGAGCTTGTCTCAAGTGGCGGCGGCGTCTTGGTGGCATGTGCTGATGCCGAGCGCCGTCGCGGCCTGCTCGAGCGGGCGGTCAATCCGGCCCGCTTCGGGGCCGGTCAGGCGGTCGCTTGCAGTCGCTGCAGTGCCGACCAAAGCGCCGAAGATCTCGCCGAGGTGGCGCTGGCCGCGGGCGGGGTTGTCCTGATCGACTGGTCGATCTTGGTCCGCGACCCCTACATCGGCGAGGGTTTCGAGCACGTTCTTTGTGTTGATCCGCCCGCTTTTGAGGCGGAGCGGCTGGTGGCCAAGCTCGGCGACGGCTTCGTCCATCTCGCCTGGGGCGCTCGCGAGGTCGAGTTGGCGCTGCGAATTCACGACCGCGAGTGGGAGATGCGGGAGGGATTGGCACAGACCTACCGGGAGCTTCGTGACGCCACCTCTGGCGGGCCGCTGTCGGGCTCGCCGCTTCGTCAGCTGCTGCAGGGCGAGGGCCCGCACCATCGCAGCGCCGAGAGCGCCGGTCGGCGATTGCAGGTTCTCGGCGAGTTGAACTTGGTTGCGGGCGAGCTTTCCGGTGGCGTCGGCGGCCTCGGGGTCGTATCCTCGGGTCGGACCGAGCTTGAGCGCTCGACGGCCTTTCGGGCCTACAGCGCCCGCTACGAAGAAGGCCGACGATACCTGCAAAAGAGCAAACCAAAGCCGCGCTAAACGCTGCGGGCGCTGCGGGCGCCGCCCCGACCCGCTCCGCCCCGATCGCGCTGGAGCAGCTCGACGAGGTCGATCGGGCGCTGCTTGATTCGCTGCTCTCCGAGGTCACCCTGCAGACCCAAAGTCAGGCGGGTTCGGCGCCGAGCACCAGCCCGATTGATCGTGAGGCGGTGATCGAGGCATTCGCCTACGCGACCGAGATGCACCGCGACCAAAAGCGGCGCTCCGGTGAGGCCTTCGTTACCCACCCGGTCGAGGTCGCAAAGATCTGCGCCGGGCTACGACTCGACACCGAGACGATTGTCGCTGCCCTCCTGCACGACACCGTCGAGGACACGATCGCCGACCTCGATGAGGTCAGCCAGCGCTTTGGCGCCGGGGTCGCCCAACTGGTTGACGGGGTGACGAAGCTGACCGGAATCACCTTCCAAAGCCGCGATGAGTCGCAGGCCGAGAACTACCGCAAGATGATGGTCGCGATGACCACCGACATCCGGGTCATCCTGATCAAGCTGGCCGATCGTCTCCACAACATGCGGACGCTGGGCGCAATGCCAAAACAAAAGCAGCACGCGACCGCCCGCGAGACGCTTGAGATCTACGCCCCGCTGGCGCACCGGCTCGGGATCCACGCGATCAAGTGGGAGCTCGAGGACCACGCCTTCGAGGTCCTGCACCCGCGCAAATTCGACGAGATCAAGAAGCTGGTCGCCCAGCAGCGAGACGAGCGCGAGGCCTACGTCGAGGACGCCGGCGACTTCCTGACCGACGAGCTTCGCAAGGTCGGAATCGCCTCAGAGATCTCCGGCCGCGCCAAGCACTTCTACTCGATCTACTCGAAGATGACCAAGAAGGATCGCGAGTTCAACGAGATCTACGACCTGACCGCGATGCGGGTGATCGTCGGCTCGATCAAGGATTGCTACGGCACGATCGGGATCGTTCATTCGCTGTGGAAGCCGATCCCGGGCCGCTTTAAGGACTTCATCGCGACCCCGAAGATGAACCTCTACCAGGCCCTTCACACCACCGTGATCGGCCCCGAGGGCCAGCCGCTGGAGATTCAGATCCGGACCGTCGAGATGCACTCAACCGCCGAGTATGGGATCGCCGCCCACGTCACCTACAAGGAGGGACAACCCGGCGGCGACAAGATGACCTGGCTGCGCCACCTGCTCGAGGGCGAGGGTGAGGGCGAACAGGATCCCAACGACTTCCTCGAATCGCTCAAGATCGGCCTGTTCGAGGACGAGGTGTTCGTCTTCACCCCGAAGGGCGATGTCAAGAACCTGTCGGCGGGATCGACCCCGCTCGACCTCGCCTACTCGGTCCACACCGACGTTGGGCACCGTTGCGTCGGCGCCAAGGTAAACGGCAAGATCGTGCCATTGCATTACCAACTGCGATCCGGCGACATCGTCGAGATCCTGACCGCGAATCGCGACCGTGGCCCGTCTCGCGATTGGCTGGCGATGGTCCGAACCAGCCGCGCCCGCAACAAGATTCGCGCCTCGCTGAAGGCGGAGCGACGCGAGGACGCCGAGCGCCGCGGTCGCGAGGAGTTGGCCGAGGCGCTGCGTCGGCGCGGCCTGCCGCCGCAGCGGATCTCCGGCTCGGCGCTGATGGTCGACCTGATGCGCGAGATGGGCTTCCGCAAGGCCGACGATTTCTACGTCGCCCTTGGCCAGGGCAAGATCGCCACCAAGACCGCCGCCAACAAGATCATGCAGCGCCTCAAGCAGGGCGATGCGGTCGCCGGCGACGATGTCCAGGCGCGACTCGAAGGCGTCTTGGCGGGGCGCGACGACCGCCGCCGCACCACCCCGGCGGACAGCTACGGGATCTCCGTCAAGGGTGTCGAGGACGTGATGGTGCGGATCGCGAAGTGCTGCCGGCCGGTCCCCGGCGATCCGATCGTTGGCTACGTCTCGCTCGGGCGCGGGATCACGATCCATCGCAACGACTGCAAAAACGTCAAGGCGCTGATGCGATCACCCGATCGTTTCACCGAGGTGAGCTGGGACGGCGACAACGACACCGCCTTCCGGGTCGAGGTGCAAATCGATGCCTACGATCGCACCCGCCTGCTCGAGGACCTCTCAAGAACCTTCTCCGAGGCCGGGGTCAACATCATCGAGGCGCGGTGCGCGACCCAGCACCCGATGGTCAAGAACACCTTTGTCGTCGAGGTTGGCGACACCGCCCAACTAAAACAGCTGATCTCGCGACTGCGCCAGATCGAGTCGGTCTTCGACGCCTACCGAATGACGCCGGGAACCTGATCGCCGCGGCGCGACCGGCCAGCGGAGCGGGGTGCGCCGTTCATGCCTTGGGCGGCAAGCACCCGTGCTCGCGCGGACGCAACATCGACGCAATCTGGGCGAGGACGCCAGCGACCAAAGGCACGAAGGCGCCAGACACTGACAGGATCGCCGATTCTTGACCTTCAAACGACGAGCCCATATGACCAGGGAGACAAGCAGAGCAGGACGACATTCAATTCTGAGCCTGCTTCTGTGCTGTTGGCCGCTCGGGTGGCTGGTTGGGTGCGGCGAGATCGGCAACTTGTCGGGCGTGGTCGCGGTAGCGATGGCTGACGCGAAACCGACGCCGCCGACACCGTGGAGTCCAGATGGGTTTCGTGATGACCTTTACGCCGAGATCGCGAGTTCTGGTTCCACGGCATGGTTCGTCGAGGTAGGGCTACGGCGTGGCGATCCGAAGAAGCGCAACGACATCGGTGCCCGTCTGTATCGCCTCAATCGCCCAATCGGCTCGTGGCGAGAGCTGCCACGAATCAGGGATAGCATCGACCCAGATCAAAGCATCGATTTGGCAATTTCGACGGTTTCCCGCATGCGTGGCGTCCCGTGCCTCGGTTATACCTCGAGCTTAGCGAACATAACTCGGGTCAAATGTCTGATAAGAGGGGTCTGGACACAACTGCATCTCACGGCTGCAATGAGGCGCGCGGGACATCTATTCGGGTTTGACGGGAGTACGCATCGGCTCGTCGCTGCATTTTCCGATCGGCGGGGATCCGGAGCAGTTGCACGAGTCTTTGTCCGAGGGCGGCGATCCCGATCATGGGTCCGCGCTGCGGACCCTTTGGTCGTTGAACCCGGCCTGCTTGGTCTCGGTAGGTCGGCTTCAAATGCACTCTCAATCGGGTTCGAGGACGGTGCGGGCGAACGATCCGTTCTGACGAGCCAAGGCTTTGGGTGGCAACGCCGGGGGTCCGTGATCTCAGATGTCGGAGTAGGTCCATTCGTTTCGGGGCCAATCCAGGTTGGGAAATCGACCTTTTTCCCGGCTGTCGATACCGATCGATCGCCTTGGGAGTATTCGGTGTTCGCCGCGACTCGCCGCTCCCGGTGGCACCGGTGGCACCAACTTGGGGGCTCTCCGCTGAATCGCGGTTCCGGCAACGCCCAGGGTTCGATTGACCTCTTGGGGAACGACGTTTGGGCGTCATGGCAGGAGAATGCGATCCGCGCTGACGGGTTATTCGGCACCAAAGTGTTTGCGGCCAGGCTTGATCGAAATGGCGTCGCGGGTTCCCGAATTCGGGTGTGGCGAGGGGTAACGATCGGTCCTGGGCCGACCGGTGTGAGCGAGATCGATGGTCGGATTCTCGTTCTCTATGTGCGGGGTGCGCCATCCGGGGGTCTTCGGGCGACGGTCGAGGGCCTTGGTGCCCGCTCGTCGTTTTAGGTGGATGCCATCTGCGTCTCGAGGCTACTTCCCTTTCGTGGTCGGGGCGGAGGCGCTCGAGCTCAGGCGACGATCGTCAGCGCCTGCGGCTCGATCGCGATATCGACCGAGGTGTGGTCGCCGATGTAGTCGCCGTCGACCTGGACCGGGAAGGGGCGTAGCGCGCCGTCGTCGTCGGTCGAGATCGATTCGAGCTGGGCGGCGATGACGCCGTCGTAGCTGTCGATTTGGCGATGGCGGGTCGCGTCGAACTTCGGGTAGAGCAGGCGCGCCATTACCGTCGGCATGTCCCAAAGCGCGGCCCGCTTCAGGCTCGCCACCGACAGGGTGCCGTTGTCGAGCGCGGCAGCGCGGCAAACGTGGATCGGGGAGGGGCCGAAGTAGGTGTAGGGGTCGGAGTTTTGGATCAGGGTGGTGACCCCTTCGCTTGATCCCTGCACCGTCGTGCTTCGGATCTTGACCGGGTCGTGCAGGTACTCGCGGCTGAATCCCGAGATTGCAGCCCAGGTGTAAAACCACTGCCCGGCCCGGGCTTTGAGGCCGGGGTTGGCGTCGACCCGTTGCACCACGGTGGCGTCGAGCCCGGCCCCGCAGGCAAAAACGAAGCGGCGATCGTTGACCCGACCGAGGTCGATCTTGCGCGGTTGAAAGTCGTCGGCCATCCCGAGCAGGTGCTCGGTCGCGTCGACCACGTCGTTTGGGATCCCGAGGGTCCGCGCGACCACGTTGGTCGAGCCGCCCGGCAAGACGCAGACCGGAACGTCGGTCCCGGCAAGCCCGTTGACGACCTCGTTGAGGGTGCCGTCGCCGCCGAAGGCGACGACGATCTCATAACCGCCGTCAACCGCTTCGCGGCCGATCTCGGTGGCGTGATCCTTCGCCTCGGTCATGATCGCCTCGACCTCGTAGCGGCCCTGCAGCGCGTAGACGACTAGGTTCTTGAGCCGATCCGAGACGGTGGTCGCGTAGGGGTTGACGATGATCAGCATCCGCCGACGGGTCTTCGCGGCGGACGATCGGCGCGGCGGCGTCGGGCTTGCGGAGGTGCCCGGCGGGTCGATTTCGGCGGTCGCGCTGCTCACCCGTTGATCGTAGCGCCGCTCGCTCGGACAGGCCCGATCCGAGTTGTGCTCGGGGTCAGGAAACGCAAAACAGGCTGAGCCCGCTGTCGGGGTCGTGCTGTTCGACGATCTCGCCCCGTTCGATCAGGAGGTCGGCGTGTCCGATCACCTCCGACAGGGTCAAAAACGACTGGGTGACAGCGACGTTGCCCCACAGAGCGCGGGCGATCTCAAAGGCCGAGAGCGGTCCGTCGTCGAGCAGGCGGGCGATCTTGGCGGCGCGGCGCTCGTGCATCAAAAACCGCTGATCAATCAGCTCGACGTGGTCGCTGACCGGTTCGCCGTGCCCCGGGTAGACAACCTCGATCGCCATCTCGCGGGTTAGCCGGAGGCTCTGCAGGTAGGTGATCAGGGCTTTTGGGCGCTCGCTCGAGCCGTCGAGCGGCCGCGAGATCAGCGGGTTCGAGGAGATCCTCGCGATCAGGTGATCGGCGCCGAGCAAGATTGCCCGCTGCGGATCCCAAAAGATCGTGTCGGACGGGCTGTGGCCGGGCCGGTGGTGGACCTCAAGGGTTCGGTTTCCCATTTTGAGGAGATCGCCGGGATGGAGTCGGAGGTCCACTCCGACCGCGCCGCCCCAACTGCGAAAGCTCTGCGAGACGGTGCGAAGCGCGATCCGAACCTCGTCCGGGATTCCGTGGCGGCGCATCAGGGTCCCGGCAAACGTGTCGTCGGCCTCGGCGTTTTCGCGGTATTGCTCCAAGACCGGCGCCAGCAGGTCGAGCGCCGCAACCTCGGCCCCGGAGCGCCGCGCCAAGATCGCGGCCAGCCCCATGTGATCGATGTGCTGGTGGGTGATGATGATCCGCTCCAGGTCCTCGATCGCGTGGCCGAGTGCGGCGAGTTGGGTCTCGAGCTCGTCGAGCGCCTTGCCGCTGTTGGGACCAGTGTCAATCAGGGTCAGCGGGTCGTCCTCGATCAGGTAGCAATTAACTCGGCCGACCATGAACGGGGTCGGGATTCGCAGCAGCTTGATCTGCGCCGCATCGGCCCGCTCCCAGGCGGCCGCGATCGCGTCTTCGTCGGTCTCGCCCATCGTTTAGGTCCGATCGGACTGGCGGGCCTAGCCGCTCTGGGGGGCGCGGATTTGGGCCAGCAGGGCGTCGCGCTTTTGCGCCATATCAGCCTCGGAGAGCAGCGATTCGAGGTTGAGTCGGAGCAGCGGCTCAGTGTTTGAGGGACGGACGTTGAAGTGCCAGTCGGGGTAGTCGATCGAGATCCCGTCGAGTCGGGTCAGCTCGGCGTCGGGGTGCGAGGCGACGATCTCCTCCATCTTCGCGGCTGGGTCGGCGACCTCGGAGTTGATCTCGCCGGAGATGAAGTAGCGCGAGCGCAGCTCGCCGACCAACTTAGAGAGCGCTCGACCCTCGCGGCCGAGTAGCTCCAAGACCAAAAGCGCCGGGATCGTCCCCGAGTCGGCGGAGTAGAAATCACGGAAGTAGTAGTGGCCGGAGACCTCGCCGCCGAAGATCGCATCGTGTTGGCGCATCGCGGCCTTGAAGAAGGCGTGGCCGACCCGGTTGATCTCAGCACTGCCGCCGACCGCGTGGACGGTGTCGGCGACGGCGCGGCTGGCCCGGACGTCGTAGAGGATCCGCGAACCGGGCGATTTGGCCAGGATCGAGCCGGCTAGCAGCGCGGTCAGGAAGTCACCGTCAACAAACTGTCCCGCGTCGTCGATAAAAAAGCAGCGGTCGGCATCGCCGTCCCAGGCGATCCCGAGATCGGCCCGCTCGGCCCGGACCCGGTCGATCACGAATTGGCGGTTTTCTGGCAACAGCGGGTTCGGCTCGTGGTCGGGGAAGTTGCCGTCGGGCTCCCAGTAGGTCTTGACCAGGTCGAGGCCGAGCCGGTCAAGCAGTGGCCCGACCATCACCCCGGCCATTCCGTTGCCGCCGTCAAGGACCACCTTGAGCGGCTTGATCTTGGTCGGGTCGACGAACGAGAGGGCGCGCTGCTGGAACGCCTCCGAGACATCGACCGGCTCGATCGAACCGCCGCCGGGGGCGGGCAGGTCCGCCAACTCGCCGAGGCAGAGGTCGCGAATCTCGCCGATCCCCGACTCGCCCGACAGCGCCAGCGCCCCTTCGCGGACCAACTTAACCCCGGTGTAGGCCTTCGGGTTGTGCGAGGCTGTGATCATCGCGCCGCCGTCAAGCTCCTGCGAGCCGACCAGGAAGTAGAGCATTTCGGTTCCGACCATCCCGGCGTCGAGCACGCTCGCCCCCTCGACAACCAGGCCCTCGGCAAACTGTGCGGCCATCTCGGGCGCCTCGATCCGCATGTCGCGACCGAGCCCGACCCGCAACTCGGCGGTCGGTTTGTCGCGTAGCCCGGCCAGCACCCGAGCGAAGCCGCGACCGAGCAGGTAGCTACTTTCGCCGTCCATCTCGGCGCCGTACAGACCGCGGACATCGTAGGCCTTGAAGACGCTCGGATTGGTTGGATTCACGTGAACCCTCCTTGCAGCGCGGCGAAGGAGTCCTGGAGCGATTGCGGCATCACTCGGACATCGCCGAGGACGGGCATGAAGTTGGTGTCGCCGCCCCAGCGCGGCACGACATGCATGTGGATGTGATGCTCGACCCCGGCGCCAGCCGCCCGGCCCTGGTTGAAGCCGACGTTGTAGCCGTGCGGGGCGTAGACCTCGCCGAGTAGGTCCATCGCCTGCTTGGCCAGCGCCATCATCTCGGCGGTCGTTTCGGCGTCAAGGTCCTGCAGCGCGCCGATGTGCTCGTACGGGGTCACCATCAGGTGGCCATTCGTATAGGGGTAGAGATTGAGAATCACAAAGCAGCGCTCGCCACGATGGACGATCAGGTTGGCGGCGTCATCGCGCGCCCGGGGTTTGTCGCAAAAGATGCAGCCGACGCCGGACCCGGAGTCCTGCGGCGAGCCCTCGGCGGAGCCATCCGCGCCCAAGTTTGCCGACTCCTTCACGTAAGCGAGGCGCCACGGCGCCCAAATCCGATCGTTTGCCACAGGGCGCCGAAATCTAGCCGCTCGACGCCGGGGAACCGCGGCGGGTCGAACCGCGCCGCGATCACCCCGCCTATCAGAGACCGGCCAAATGTCCAGTCGGGCGATCCTGATCGAGCAGTAGCGACAGCCGTGTGCCCAATTTACGATCCGCGCGAATCGCTGCTTCGGGAAATCCGGGAGGGCCGCGCCGTATTCGTCGTCGGCGCCGGATTTACGATCGCCTCAGCCGACCCGAAAAAGACCGCGCCGAGCTGGCGAAATCTGATCGCGCATGGGATCGACTACGCGCTTCATCAGGGGACGCTGAGCGCTTCCGATGCCGAGTCGATCACGGCCTTTTTGAGGGGGGGCAGCCGAAGGCCCAATTCTTTGACCGTCGGGTTATATCAGCGGCTGATCGGCCTGGTTACAGGCCGACACCACACCCGGACCGGGATTCCCGTCCTCGTCACCGCGACCCGATCAAGATCGTTACGGGCGTCGTCGGAGCGCCCATAGGCGCGAAACGGCGGATGCTGGCGAGGCCGCGGCCCGACGGTGTCACCTACTACTTCGACGCCGCTGGTTATGCGAGCGAGATCGTCGATCGAAACGGCAACACGATCCGCTTCGGCTACGAGCTGCGAAGCACCCAGGTGCCCGCAGGGTGCGATCGATTCGAGCCGGGTGCCTGCGAGCCCCGGCTGAGCG
>JAHEXU010000027.1:0-4969 GCA_023251975.1 bacterium
TCAACAGTTCGTTCATCCGGTCAATTGTTCCCTCAGGGAAGGGCTTTGCTCTTGGGTCCATGACCTCGGGTTCACCGCCGGGGTCGCGATCCCTTCAATTCGCGGGGCGTTTGGTATGAGTCGTCGAAGCTGTACTCACGGCGGCCCTTGTAACGGCGGCCCTCGGGGGACGCGGCGAGGCCCGCCGTTCGAGAGGTCGGGTAACCGTTCTCGACGAGCGTATAGCCGCTGGTGGTCTTGGTCAGATGGCCGCGCACGCCGCGGCTCGGCGTGTAGCCCGGCGGTCCTGCCTTGAAGCGGTCTTGGCGGCCATCGGTGCGAACGATGATGACATCGCCGTTTGGTTGCTCGTAGGCGCCGGTGAGCGCGGCCTGCGACCAACCCGGACCGATCCCGGAACTCGTCGTATTCGAGGAGTTGTAGGAGCGAGAGAAGGTAAGGGGGGCGCCCTTGTTGGTCAGCACGAGGTCGGTGTGAGTGTAGGTCAGCGCGCCCGTCGACATCACAACCGGATCCGCGCCCTGGCCGCAGTCGTTGTCGAATCCAAAGCAGGGGCCAGCGGGGTCGGCGATGACGGTCGCCGGTCGCCAGTTGACCAGCGGGTCCACGGCCTGGCCGTCGCCCGCGGGCTTCGGGCCGGAGGCGGATCCGTAGTCGTTGCTTGGAAGCTTGACCTTGACGGTCGCGGTCCGCCCGATTGCCGTCCCGTTGTCGTGGAAGCGATCCCACTGCAACAGGTAAGCGCCGGCGCTCGGGGTGCCGACGCCGTCGCCGTCGACACGAGCCGCCGCACCGCTGGCCCAGGAAAGCTCGGAGTTGCGGACCACCGGGGGCGTGGTGCAGGGGCAGGTGATCGTGACGTTGGCGCTCGCATAGGAGACGCGCGCGCTGTCGATCAGGCCGCCCTGGGTTGTGGTGGGGAATGTGATCCCGCCCCAGGCTCCGGGCAACCCGGTCGAGGGACCGTCGCCGTTGGAGTCCGACCCGTCGGAGTCATCGGCAAGCGACGTGAACACGACCGGGGAGCTGCCACTCCCCTGGGCGTAGATCTGGCCGTTGACGTTGATCTTGGAGTATGTGTTGGCACCCTTGATCGAGGTCCCCGGCTGCAGGGTCAGGGTGGCACCGGCGTCGATCTTGAGGCTGGTGGTGCCCGTGTTGGTGCCGAGGACAACGAACGGGCCTCCGCTCCAGGTCGCGTTGGCGGCGACCCGGCCCTGCAGGAAGATCCCCTGCTTGGTGTTCGGGTTCGATTGCGAGAGCGTGCTCGATGAGATGTCGGGGGGCAGAGCGTTGCTGGTCCCGATGTCGTATCTGGCCGCCTCTCCGGTGTTGCCGGCGAAACTGTTGCGGGCGAAGCTGGTGCCAGTGATGGTGTTGCTGGCGCCGCTGATCTGGATCCCGCCCGCCGCGGCGGTGCCACCGGGGCCATTCGCCGTGACCACGTTGTCGTGGATGTTGATCGCGCCAGACTGGCCGCCAGCCGCCGAATACGAGATCCCGTAGTCGCCGTTGTCGGAGAACGCGTCGTGATGGATCGGCGGGGCGCCGCCAGCGTTGACCTGGATCCCGTAGAACTGGTTGTGGGAGAGTTCGGAGTTGGAGATCGTCGGCGAGGCTCCGCCGTTGATCACAACCCCCTCATCGGCGTAGCTGACCCGGGTGTGATCGAGGATCGTCGTCGCCCCGGAGGTTCCGTTGATCGTGATCCCGTCCCAGTCCTTGACGTTGATGCGGCCCTGTGAGGGGCCGTCGCCGTTGGTGTCGTAGCCGTCTGAGTCGTCAGACCAGGAGCTGAAGGTGATCGGGCTTGCGGCCGTGCCGCGTGCGTCCAGGGTCCCGTTGACGATCAGCGACCCGTAGACGAGCGAGCCCTTGATCGAAGTCCCAGGCTGCAAGGTCAGGGTGACCCCGGCATCGACCTTGAGGCTGGTGGAGCCCGTGTTGGTGCCGAGGGCGACGAACGGTCCCCCGCCCCAGGTCGCGTTGGCGGCGACCCGGCCCTGCAGGAAGATCCCCTGCTTGGTGTTCGGGTTCGATTGCGAGAGCGTGCTCGATGAGATGTCGGGGGGCAGGGCGTTGCTGGTCCCGATGTCGTATCTGGCGGCCTCTCCGGTGTTGCCAGCGAAGCTGTTGCTGGCGAAGCTGGTCCCGGTGATGGCGTTGCTGGCGCCGCTGATCTGGATCCCGCCACCTGCGCTGGTGCCGCCGGGGCCATTGCCCGTGACGACGTTGTCGTGGATGTCGATCGCGCCCGATTGACCGCTGGACGCCGAATACCAGACTCCGTAGTCGCCGTTGGCGGAGAACGCGTCGTGATGGATCGGCGGGGCGCCACCGGCGCTGACCTGGATCCCGTAGAACTGGTTGTGGGAGAGTTCGGAGTTGGAGATCGTCGGCGAGGCTCCGCCGTTGATCACAACCCCCTCATCGGCATAGCTGACCCGGGTGTGATCGAGGATCGTCGTCGCCCCCGAGGTGGCGTTGATCGTGATCCCGTCCCAGTCCTTGACGTTGCTGCGGCCCTGGGAGGGGCCGTCGCCGTTGGTGTCGTAGCCATCTGAATCATCAGACCAGGAGCTGAAGGTGATCGGGTTCGCGGCCGTTCCCTGAGCGTTCAGGGTTCCGTTGACGATCAGCGGCCCGTAGACGAGCGAGCCCTTGATCGAGATCCCAGGCTGCAGGGTCAGGGTGGCGCCAGCGTCGACCTTGAGGCTGGTGGAGCCTGTGTTGTTGCCGAGGGCGACGAACGGTCCTCCACCCCAGGTGGCGTTGGCGGCGACCCGACCCTGTAAGAAGATCCCCTGCTTGGTGTTCGGGTTCGACTTCGAGAGCGTGCTCGAGGCGATGTCGGAGGGTAGGGCGTTGGTGGTCCCGATGTCGTATCTGGCCGCCTCTCCGGTGTTGGCGGCGAAGCTGTTGCGGGCGAAACTGGTTGCGGTGATGGCGTTACTGGCGCCGGTGATCTGGATCCCGCCACCTGCGCTGGTTCCGCCGGGGCCATTGCCCGTGAGCGCGTTGTCGTGGATGTTAATCGCGCCCGACTGGCCGCTGGCCGCCGAATAGGAGATCCCGTAGTCGCCGTTGGCCCGGATGTCGTTGCCGCGAATCTCCGGGGCTCCCCCGCTCAGGACCGTGATTCCGTCGTAGGTATTGCCGCGGATCGCCGAGTTCGAGATCACCGGGGAGACCCCGTCTAGACGCTGACGCCATAGTACCCGTAGCGGATCTCGGCGTGGTCGAGGACGGATGTGCCGGTATGCAGGTATATTCCCCGCCATTGTGAGGGACCCGAGTCCAAAGAGGATGTGAAGGTGACCGGATTCGCGGCCGTGCCATGGGCCTTCAGGGTGCCGTAGACATCGAGCGTCTTGTCCTAGCCAGCGATCTTAACCGCAGCTCCGGGCTCCGCGGCCACCGTGACGCCAGCCTGGATCGTGACCGTAGTGGCGGCGGTGTAGGGGCTGCCAGCCGCAGTCCAGGTCTGGTTCGAGCTGATCGTGGTCGGGAGCGCCGTAGACGCCGCGGCGGAGGTCGCAAGTGTGGCGGCGGTGAGGGCGGCGAGAACCGGAACGAGAACCCGGACCCGGCGCGCACGTCTTGTTGGGCGGATTCGCGGCTGCCGCGATCGTAAGGGATTGCCGAAGCTGGGCCTCTCTTTTATCACCGCGTGGATTCAAACGGCTACGAACGCCCGAGTCAAGAGCCGAACGGCAGACCGCAACTTTATGAAGCTCCTGCGGACGCGCCAGACGGCGTTGCCGGGCCGGGTGATGGGGTGATGCGGTGCAGGTTGCCGGCGTCGCGATAGCCGAAAGCGGTCGCGTTCGCCGACATCGGTCTGGGATACACGCGGTTGTCGGTATCGGGCTCGTAGACCTCGGCACCACCCTCGGGGGGTGGACGGTGGTCTTGGCAGCGATGTAGTCGAGCGTCCAGACATTCGCGTCGCCGTCGGTCTGCGTGATCACCCGACCGCGAGAGTCGTAGGCGTTTTGGAGGCAGTAGGAGGCGTTGCCGCGGGGGTCGGCCGCCGTCGTGATTTGGTGGCTCGTATTGGAATAGAAGCGAGGCTCCGGCCGACGAGCACCACCTCGGCAATGCCCGACTCCGGCTCTCACCGGGGTAGCCTTTGATCGTGGCGGTCGCCTACTTCGTCTCACGCTTTCCCAAGACCTCCGAGACCTTCATCGTCCGCGAACTCGATCAGATGGCGGCGCTCGGGGCCGAGGTCAACGCGATCTGTTCGCTTTATCGCGGCGACCCGCCGCTGCACCGTCGCACCGCGGGTTGGCTGGGGCGAGTCGAACGCCCCGGAGCACTGCAGGCGCTGGGCGCGGTCGCCTACTGGATGGCTCGGCGACCGCTGCGGGTCCTCGGCCTGACCGGGCGAACCCTGATTGCGACTGCTCGGCGACCCGGCCTGGCACTGCGTTCAGTCGCGACAATCGGGTTGGCGCTGGCCCACGCGCGGCGGCTCCGCGGCTCCGACACCACCCACCTGCACGCCCATTTCGCCACCTACCCGGCGCTCGCTGCCTGGATTTGCGCCTCCCTGAACGACAGCAGTTTCAGCCTGACCGCCCACGCCCACGATATCTTTATCGACCGCCGTTTGCTCAAACTGGTCGCCCCCGACGCCGAGTTCATCGCAACGATCTCCGAATTCAACCGCCGCCTGATCGGCGACGAGATCGGCTCGCTCACCCCGATCCACCTAATCCGCTGCGGGATCGACCCGGCCCAGTGGCAGTTTTCGGCCTCGAAACCGACACCGCAGAGCGGTCCGATCCGCGCCCTCTGCGTCGCTGGCCTGCGCCCCTACAAAGGCCACCGGGTGCTGTTTGAGGCGCTGGTCGCACCAGCCGCCTCGGCGCGCGGCCGGATCGAGCTTGACCTGGTCGGCGCCGGCCCGCTTGAGAGCTCGTTGCAAGCTCTCGCCAAATCGCTCGGGATCGCCGATCGGGTC
>JAHEXU010000027.1:4979-5552 GCA_023251975.1 bacterium
ATCGGGTCAACTTCTGCGGCGCCAAAAGCGAGTCCGAGGTGGTGGAAATGCTGGGCCGTGCCGACCTCTTCGTGCTCGCTGCGACGATCGCCCCCGACGGCCAGATGGACGGCCTCCCGGTGGCGCTAATCGAGGCGCTCGCCTGCGGCGTCCCGAGCGTCGCCACCACCGTCGCCGCGATCGACGAGCTGATCGAAGACGGCCGTACCGGCTACCTCGCCACCCCGGGTGACCCCGACAGCCTGGCAGGGGCGATCGAGCGCGCCCTGGCCGCCGACCGAGTCCTCGACAGCGCCGCCGGCCGCGCCAAGGTGGAAGCCGAGTTCACGATCGAAGCCAATACCCGCCGACTGCTCAGGCTCTTTCCCGCCCAGCGAGCGACCCGGTAGCGAGTCGCCCCGCGCCAATCGGACCCGGCCGATTGGCGCGGAGCGGAGCGCCGACACGGCTTGATTTGCCGTTGGGAGCTACTCGGCTCGGCTTCCCGACGGGTTCGGCTAGGAAGCGTTCGCCAGTGCCCGCTGAAGACGTTCAAGACCCTGCTCGACCTCGGAATCGCTGATTACCAGCGGC
>JAHEXU010000027.1:5562-18797 GCA_023251975.1 bacterium
CCGGCTTGCAGCGCGGCCGAGCCGACCGCCGCAGCGTCGAGCGAGCGATCGAGGCCGAGCCCGATCATCAGGCCGCGGCCGCGGACCTCGACCACCCCCGACAGCGCGGCGAGGCGGGCGGCCAGATCGGCCCCGAGCGCACGAACCCGCCGCAATAGCGCCTGGTCGTCGATCACGGCGAGGGCGGCGAGGGCGGCCGCCGCCGTGATCGGACCGCCCGCGAAGGTCGAGCCATGCTCGCCCGCGCTCAGGCCCTCGCCAAGCTCGGGGGTGATCACGCAGGCGCCAACCGGAAGCCCGCCGCCGAGTGCCTTCGCGGCGGTCATCACGTCGGGGCGGACCGCCAACTGCTGGTAGGCCCAAAGCGAGCCGGTTCGTCCCATCCCGCACTGAACCTCGTCGAAGATCAAAAGCGCGCCGCTCCGATCGCAGGCCCGGCGGGCGGCGATCAGGACCTCGTTGGCGATCGGGTAAATCCCCGCCTCGCCCTGGATCGGCTCGATCATGACGGCGGCGGTAGCGGCACCGACCGCGGCCTCAAGCGCGGCCGGATCGTCTCGCTCGACGTGGACGAACCCGCGCGGCAACGGTCCGAACAGATCCTCCCGAGCCAGCCTCGGGGTAGCGGCAAGCGGGGCGATGCTGCGGCCGTGAAAGCCGCCCTCAAGCGAGACGATCTCGGGGGTGTCGATCCCACGGGCGTGGGCGTGCTTTCGAGCCAACTTGATCGCGCACTCGTTCGCCTCGGTGCCACTGTTGGCAAGAAAAACCCGGCCACCGAGGCTGGCGGTCGAGAGCTTGGCGGCGAGCCGGGCCGCGCCTTCTGAGAGGTAGAGGTTGGAGCCGCCGCCGAACGCCGCGGCCTGGGCGCTGATCGCGGCGACGATCGCGGGGTGGCAGTGGCCTGCGTTATGGACCGACAGGCCAGCGAAGAAGTCAACGTACTCGCGGCCGCCGCTGTCCCACAGTCGCGCCCCCTCGCCGCGAACAAACTCAACCGCCGCCCGGTTGTAGGTCGGCATCGCGTGCCGCGCCTCCAACGCCTGCAGTTCGGCCACGCTCACGGCGTCACCTTGGTCCCGATCCCGGCGTCGGTGAAGAGCTCGATCAAGAGCGAATGCTCGACCCGACCGTCGATAATGTGGGCCGATTGTGAGCCACCGCGGATCGCCTCGACGCAGGCTGACAGCTTCGGCCGCATGCCGCCCGATATCGAGGCCAGCCCGCGCTCGACCTCGTCAACTCCGGCGAGCGAAATCAGCGACTCGGGATCGTCGGGGATCTCACGCCAGCCCTCGACATCGGTCAAAAACAGCGCCTTGTAGGCGCCGAGCGCCGCCGCCACCTTGCCCGCCGCCTCATCGGCGTTGATGTTGTAGGAGTTGCCGACGCGATCGGCGGCAACCGAGGCGATCACTGGGATGAAGTCGGAGGCGATGTGATTGATCACGCCGACGTTGACCCGATCGATCTCGCCGACAAAGCCGACGGTGGCGGCGTTCTCGACCGGCCGCACCTCGAACAAGCGGCCGTCCTCACCCGACAGCCCGACCGCCGGCTGCCCGAACCGGTTCAGCCGCTGCACGATGTCGGAGTTGACCTTGCCGAGCAGGACCATCTTGGCGATCTCGACGGTCTCGCGATCGGACACCCGAAGCCCGTCGATGAACTTGACCTCCATCCCGAGCCGCTCCATGTAGCTGGTGATGTCAGGCCCACCGCCGTGCACGATCACCGGGTTGAGCCCGACGTACTTGAGCAGGACGACATCGCGGGCGAACGAGTCGCGCAGCGTCTCCTCGCGCATCGCCGCGCCGCCGAACTTGATCACCACGGTGCGACCGTGGAACTCGCGGATATAGGGCAGCGCCTCCATCAGGGTCGCAACCCCCTGGAGCGCCGCAGCGTGACGTGTATCGGCCGGAGTCTGCTTCATGTCGTGTACTCCGCGTTAATCGAAATATAGTTGTGGTTGAGGTCGCTGAAGTAGACCCGGGCCGATCGGTCGCCGCGACCGAGCCGCAGCGAGATCTCGCTCTCGCGCTCGCCGCCGCCAAGCCCGGCGGCGTCGATCCGATCCGGCCCCAGCTCCGCCAACTCGACCCCGGCCAGCGCCATCCCGGCGGCCTGGGCGATCCGCCCCCAGTTCGGGTCGTGGCCAAA
This sequence comes from bacterium, assembly GCA_023251975.1. Taxonomy (GTDB): domain Bacteria; phylum Actinomycetota; class Thermoleophilia; order Solirubrobacterales; family 70-9; genus JAHEXU01. Next base: position 7,726 of record JAHEXU010000027.1, read on the forward strand.
CAGCGCCGTCTTGACCAGCGGCGAGTTGGCGATCGCGCGGGCAACCCGCTCCGCCTCCTCGAGGTCGGCGGCCTCGGCCACCTCGACCCGACAAATCCGGGTCGCGCCCTCACCGTCACCGACGATCTCGAGTGCCAACTGCAAAAGCACCGCCTCGAGCATCCCGTCGGGGAGCGGCAGCGCCGCGGCGCCGCTTCCTTGCAACAACACCATGTCGTTGGTCGACATCTGCCCGTCGACGGTGATCCGCTCAAACGATTCGGCGACTGCACCGCGCAGCCGCGACTCGCCATCGCGGCCAAGGCGGGCGTCGGTTTGGACGAAGCACAGCATCGTTGCGAAACCCGGTTCGATCATCCCGGCACCCTTGGCCTGCGCCGACAGGGTGACCCCGTCGCGGCGCAAACAGCAGCGCTTTGGCCAGCGATCGGTGGTCATGATCGCCTCGGAAAAGCCGGCGCCGCCTTCCGGGTCGGCCTGCTCAACCAGCGAAGGGATCGCGGCGCAGATCAAATCGATCGGCAGCGGCACCCCGATCACCCCGGTCTCGGCGACCGCGACGGCGCTCGGATCGACCCCCAGGGCGTCGGCGGTGAGGCGCTGCATCGTGGCGGCGTCGCGCAAACCCGGCTCTCCGGTCGCGGCGTTGGCGTTGCCGGAATTGACGATGCAGGCCCGGATCGCAGCCTGCTCGGTGAGGTCGCGACAGAGCCGAATCGGCGCCGCTGCCGAGGCATTTTTTGTTAGTAACAGCGCCGAGGCCAACCCATCCTCGACGGGGTCGCAGACGATCAAACCGAGGTCGGTACCGCCGCTACCCTTGAGGCCGCAGTGAACCCCGGCGGCGCCAAATCCAGGGGCCAGCGAACTCGGATCGAGTTGTTCGACGGCGCCGAGCCCGGAGCGCTTGATCCAGCGGGAGCGAAAAAAGTCCTCGCCCGGCTGCGGGGCGCTTTGCGCAGGGCCGATCACAGTCCCTCCGCCTCGTCGAGCCCATACATCAAGTTGAGGCATTGGATCGCCTGGCCGGCGGCGCCCTTCCACAGGTTGTCGATCGCGGCGAAGACGGCGACCCGTCCCTCGGGTGAGGGGGCGGCGAGGGGGTGGATCTGACAGTCGTTCGAGGCGCGAACATCGCGGACCCCGGGCGGGGTCTCGCAAACGGTGGCGAAGCGCTCGCCGTCGTAAGCGTCTCGGTAGAGGTCGGCCAGGTCGGCGGCGGCGATCGGCTCGGCGGTCGCGACGTAGCAGCTAACCAACTCACCCTGATCGAGCGGCACCAGGTGCGGGACGAAGGTGAGCGGCGGGGCGGCTGCCCCTGAGAGGGCCGCCAGCTCCTGGGCGATCTCCGGCTGGTGGCGATGTCCGGTGGTTCCGTAGGGGATCAGGTTCTCGCTGACCGTGACAAAGCTGAGTCGATCGCCGCCGCCGCGGCCCGCCCCCGAGACGCCGGACTTGGCGTCGACCACCAGGTCGGTGATCAGGCCAGCCCGGGCCAGTGGCGCCAGGGCGAGGATCGTCGCGGTCGGATAGCAACCCGGGCCGGCGATCAGATCGGCGCCTGAGATCTGGTCGCGATAAAGCTCCGGCAGGCCGTAGACGGCCTCGCCGATCAACTCGGGCGCGGCGGGCTCGCCATACCACTTCCGGTAGACATCGAGGTCGCGGAGACGGAAGTCGGCCGACAGGTCGACCACCCGAATCGCGGCGGCCCGCAGCCGCGCCACCAGCGGCGCCGCGGCGCCGTGCGGGTAGGCGACGATCGCAGCGTCGATCGATTCAAGCTCGACCGAGTCGATCTCGACCAAGGGCAGATCGACCCGGTAGCGCGGGTAGAGATCGCGAAGTCGCGCCCCGAGATCGGAGCGGGCGCTGATCGCGGCCAGCTCGAAGCTCGGGTGGGCGGCGATCAGGGCGGCGCCAAGCGCCCCGGCATAGCCGGACGCACCGGCGACAAGGACTCGTGCCTCAGCCACGAAGCGAGCCTCCGATCGCGGCGAGACCGGCCACGATCGCGTCCCGCCGCTCCGCCACCTCGGCGTCGGTCAGGGTCCGATCGGGGGCGCGGAACTCAAGCCGCAAGGCGAGGCTGCGCCCACCCTCGCCGATCTGTTCACCGGTGTAGAGGTCGAACACCTCGGCGCGGCGCAACAGATCGCCACCGGCGGCTCGAACCGCCGCCACCAATTCGGCGGCGGCGGTCTCGGGGCCGAGCACGACCGAGATGTCCTCGTAGAGGGCCGGGAAGGTGGTGACATCGCGGTAGAGCTCATGACCGTCAGCGGCGGCGGCGAACAGGACCGTCGGGTCGATCTCGAACCCGGCCGCCCGGTCGATGTCCCAGCGCGCCGCAACCCGCGGGTCAAGCTCGCCGAGCCAGCCCGCCGCGACGGCGCCGATCGATACCTCGGCGGCGCGGCCGGGGTGCAGGAACGGCCGCTCCCCCGGCTTCGCCGGACGGAGCGACAGCTCGGCGCCGTGCGCGGTGCAAAGCGACTCAAGCACCCCCTTGGCAGTAAAGAAGTCCCCCTGCGGCGGTTCGCCGCGCCACCGCGGCGAACCAAGCGGGCCGCACAAAAGCGCCCCGATCCGCTGCACCTCGCGGGCTGGCGAGGGCCGTCGGCCGGCAAACCGACCTGCCAAGACGCCGCCCCGGTCGGGCGCGAGCTCGGCCAAGAAGGCGCGACCCGACTCAAACAGCGACACCCGTTCGGCGCCGCGCGCCAGGTTGGCCGACGCCGCGTCGAGCAAGCCGCCGAGCAGGCTGCCCCGCATCACCGACTGATCGAGCGCCAACGGGTTATGGACCCGAATCGCGCTCGCGCCGTCAAGCCCGAGCCTCTCCGACAGTCCCGGATCGACGAAATGCCACGAGATCACCTCGTTGAAGCCGAGGTCGCTCAGCAGATCCTCGCAGCGGCGCAGCCGACGCTGGTGCACCGCCAGCCCGCCGACCGCCTCGCCGCAGGCAGGCAGGGTCGCGGGCAGGTGGGCGTCGAGGTCGTGGATCCGCGCCACCTCCTCGATCAGATCGACCTCACGGGTCGTATCAAAGTAGCGATCGGCCGGGACGGTAACCCGCAAAACCGCGTCGTCTTGCGCTGAGGCCTCAACCGCAAAGCCAAGTCGCTCCAGGTAATTGCGCGAGGTGGCGGCGTCGATCTCGATCCCGAGCAGCGCCCGCCGACGCCGCGCCGACAGATCGATCGTTTGCGGCGCAAAGCCGCCAGCATCGATATCGATCGTCCCCTCGCAAAGCCGGGCGCCGCAGATCTCGACCAAAAGCCGCGAGGCGACGATCTGACCACGCATCGCCAGATCGGGGTGGAGGCGCTTCTCGAACCGGCTCGAGGCCTCGGAGCGCAGCCCGAGCCGTCCCGAACTTTTAAGGATGTTGGGGCCGTTCCAGTTGGCGGCCTCGAGCAGGATCCGGCTGGTCCTCGCGGAAACCTCCGAATTTTGGCCGCCCATGATCCCGGCGATCGCAGCCGGACCGTCGCGGTCACAGACAACCACCACCTCGGGGTCGAGCGGACGCTGATTGCCATCGAGGGTGCTCACGCTCTCCCCCGCCGCAGCACGGCGGATCACCAGGGCGCCGCCGGGCAGCTTGTCGAGATCGAAGGCGTGAAGCGGCTGGCCGGTCAGCAACATCGCGTAGTTGGTGATATCGACGACGTTGTTGATCGGCCGCTGCCCCGCCGCGAGCAGGCGGGCCTTGAGCCAAAGCGGCGACGGGCCGACCACAACCTCACAAAAGGCGCGGGCGGTGAAGCGGGGGCAGAGCTCAGGCACCTCGACCCGGACCGAAGCGAGATCCCCAACCGCGTCGGGGCCAAAGGCCAGCGCATCCTCGGCCCAAGGCTCCTCAGCCAGCCGGGCACCGGTAATCGCGTGGAGCTCTCGGGCAAGCCCAAAAACCGACAGGCAGTCGGGGCGATTTGGGGTGATCTCAAGCTCCAAGACCGGATCGGAGATCGCCGCCAGCTCGCTCAGCGGGGTGCCCGGGGGCAGGTCGGTCTCGAGCACCGCGATCCCCTCCGACCCCTCGCCGAGCCCGAGCTCGGACTCCGACAAGATCATCCCCTCGGAGACGACGCCGCGCAGCTTTGCCTTGCCGAGCTTGGTCCCGTCGGGTAGCCGCGCCCCCGGGGTGATCACCGCGACGGTCTGCCCGGCGGCGAGGTTGGCGGCGCCACAAACGATCGTGCGGGGCTCCGGCTCGCCGCTATCAACGCCGCACACCCGAAGCCGGTCGGCGTCGGGGTGTTGCTCGGCACTCAGCACCCGGGCGATTACGTATCCATCGGGGCTCGGCGCTCCGAAATGGCCGATCCGCTCGACCTCGGTCCCGGTCGCCGACAGCCGCGCCGCCAGCGCGGGCGCGTCGAGGCCGCTCTCACAAAGCGAGTGCAGCCAGCTCAAGCCGACCTTCATGGGGGCGGTCCGATCGCGGTCAGGGGGCTCAAAACTGCTCCAAAAATCGGACATCGTTGTCGTAGAAAAGCCGCAAATCGGGGACGCCGTGCTTCAACATCGCGATCCGCTCGATCCCCATCCCGAAGGCAAATCCCTGCACCTCGGCCGGGTCATAGCCGGCTGCGGCGACGAATCCGAAGACGTTTGGATCCACCATCCCGGCGCCGAGGATCTCAAGCCAGCCGGTGCCCTTGCAAAGCGAACAACGATCCCCACCGGCGAGTCCGCCACCGCCCGAGCAGGCAAAACAGGAGACATCGACCTCGACGCTTGGCTCGGTGAAGGGGAAGTAGTGGGGCCGGATGCGGAGCTCGCGATCGGCCCCGAAGATCGCCCGAGCAAACGCCAGCAGGGTCCCCTTGAGATCGGCCAGCGAGATTCCCGGCGCCACCGCCAGGCCCTCGATTTGGTGAAACATCGGGGTATGGGTGGCGTCAGAGTCGCGGCGGTAGACGGCGCCCGGGACGATCATGAAAAGCGGTGGCCGCTGCGCCTCCATCCCGCGCACCTGCATCGGCGAGGTGTGGGTGCGAAGCAGGACATCGCGATCACCCGCCGCCGAGGAATCGGGCAGCGGCGCCCCCTCGCTGTCATACAAGGTGACCGCCGCGGCGAGGCTCGCCGGGTCGATGTAGAAGGTGTCTTGGAGCATCCGCGCCGGGTGGTTCGGCGGGTGATTGAGGGCGGTGAAGTTGTAGAAGTCGTGCTCGATCTCGGGGCCTTCGAGGACCCGATAGCCGAGCCCGATAAAGACATCCTCGATTTCACGCCGGGTCCGGGTCAACAGATGGAGGTGACCGACTGGAGCCGGTGGGGTCCCGGGCAGGGTGACATCGACCGCACCGGCGGCGATCTCGGCCTCAAGCTCGGCGGCGGCGAGATCGCGCTCGCGCTCGCCGAGCAGCTGCTCAAGCTCGCGACGGGTTTGGTTGGCCACCTTGCCGACCGGACCGCGCTGGGGCGGCGGCAGAGCGGCGATCCCCCGCAGGATCGCGGTGATCTGCGACTTACGCCCCAGATAGCGAACCCGCGCCGCTTCGAGGCTGCTCGCATCGCTCGCCCGGTTGATCGCCGCGACCGCTTGGTCGCGCAACCCTGCGAGCTGTTGCAGCGATTCACTCATCGGCCGGGCGAAGATAGACGTTGCAGGGCGATCGCCGCAGCGGCGGCGACGTTGAGCGACTCGGCGCCGCGCTCACGCAGCCCGATCGTGACCCTGCGATCACTCAGCGCCAGCAAGCTCGGCGGGATCCCCCCGCGCTCGGCGCCGAGCACCAAGGTGGTGGCGCCGACGAGCGCCGCGAGCGGTTCACCGCCGTGAGCGACCAGCGCGACCCGGGGCGCCGGGGTGGTCGCGAACGCGACCTCGCAGCGCACCTCGACGGTGAAAATCGAGCCCATCGAGGCCCGAACCGCCTTTGGGCCATAAGGGTCGGCGGCGCCGGGGCCGAGCGCGACCGAGCCGCCTCGAAGCGCGTCGACGCTGCGGATGATCGTGCCGACATTGCCCGGATCGGCGACCCCGTGCAGGTAGGTGGTCGGTCCGCCCGGATCGGCTGGCCAGGCGGCCGCCTCCGGCAGCGGCCAAACCGCGATCATCCGGCTGCCCGATCCGAGGCTCGAGACCGCGTCAAGCAGTCGGGCCTCGACCCGCAGGGCCTCGACACCCGACGCCGGCACGGCGGCGCCTTCGCCCTGCTCGGTCGCCGCGACCAAGACAAAGCTCGGCGTCCACCCAGCCGCCAGGCCAGCCTGCAAGAGATCTTCACCCTCGCTCAAAAAGAGGCCTTCGCGACGGCGGTCGCCGCGCTCGCCGAGCCGCCGCACCAACTTTAGTTTCGGGTTGTCTTTGCTTGTGATCATCACGATTGGGAACGGGCCCGGAAACGAAAAAGCGGCCCCCGGATCTTCTGATCCGAGGCACCGCCCAGGAGTACTAACTGATGTGGCAACTAAGCCGCAGCAGCCTCCCGGGCAACCTCGGCAAATCGGCGAAACGCCTCCGGATCGCGGACGGCGATATCGGCCAGCATCTTGCGATTGACCTCGACTCCGGCCTTTTTGAGGCCGAAGATCAGCTCCGAGTAGCTGCTGCCCTGAAGCCGCGCTGCGGCGTTGATCCGGGTTACCCAGAGGCGACGGAAGTCGCGCTTTCGGACCCGGCGGTCGCGGTAGGCGTAGTTGTCCGACCGCATAACCTGCTCGTTGGCGAGCCGGTAGGACGAGTGCTTGCGGCCGTAATAGCCCTTCGCCTGGTCGAGAACCTTCTTCTTGCGGCGCTTGCGGGCAACCGCGTTGGTCGCCCTCACTTGCGGGCCCCCTTGCCGCCGACCAACAGTGCGTTAACGGTCTGCTCGTCGGCCTTCGCGATCACGACCGGCCGACCCATCTGGCGCTTGCGCTTTGGCGACTTCTTCTCAAGAATATGGCTTGAATAAGCGCGACGACCACGCAGCTTGCCGCTGGCGGTCTTACGAAAGCGCTTTTTGGCGCCCGAGTGTGTCTTCATCTTCGGCACCGGGCGCGATATTCAAGCAAACGGCGGCGCCGAGCGCCTAGCCGCCGCTTTGGCCGCCAAGCGCGTCGGCCAGGGCCGCGACGACGATCTGCTGGTCGGACGTGCTCAGGTCGGCGTAGATCGGCAGCGCGATATGGCGGGCCGCGAAGTCGGCCGCGCGCGGTGCCGCGTCCGGATCGAGGTATTCGGTGAGTAAGTTGAGCGCCGGGTAGGCGGTGCTTTGTACCCCGGCGAGGCGCATCTGTTCGCGGACCCGATCGCGGGTTGCGCCGTCAGCCACCAAGACCGGGAAGGCGAAGTGACCGCCGTGCTCAATCTCGGCGGCGCTAAAGGTCAACTCGACCCCGTCGAGGTCGGCGAGCAGCTCGCGATAGGCCCGGGCGATCCGCTTCAGGTCAGCCAGCGAAGCATCGAGCCGACCCAGTCGCGACAAGGCCAGGGTGGCGCGGGGCTCGTCGAGGCGGTAGTTGTAACCGAGCTCGCCGACATCGTAGGTCTCGGCATGGCCACGATGTCGATCCCAGGTGACCGAACTCATCGCGTGCGAGCGAAGCGAACGAACCGCGGCCGCGAAGTCGGCGTCGTCGGTCGTGATGATCCCGCCCTCGCCGACCCCGAGCGCGGTCTTCGAGAAGAAGCTGAAGCAGCCAGCGAGCCCAAGCGAACCGACCCAGCGACCGTCGGGGTAACGGGCACCGGAGGCCTGGGCGCAATCCTCAAGCAGGGTGACGCCGCGCTCGGCGCAAAACTCGGCCAGCTCATAGGCGGCGTCGGCGGCCCCGCTGTAGCCGAACATGTGGACCGCGATCACGGCCTTGGTGCGCTCGCTGATCAGGGGTTCAACCTCGGCGACGCCGAGCAGCGGGCGGGTCGGCGAGTCGATGTCGGCCAAGACGGTGGTGCCGCCGCAGTGGCGCGGGGCGTGGGCGTCGGCGACAAAGCTGATCGCCGGGACGATCACCTCGTCACCGGGGCCGACCCCGGCGGCTCGACAGAGCAGATGGAGCGCCGCCGAGGCGCTCGAGACGGCGATCGCGTGGGTCGCACCGGAAATCTCGGCGAACCGTGCCTCGAGCTCTTGGGTGCGAGGACCCATCGTCAACCAGCCCGAGCGCAGCGTCTCCATCACCGCTTCGATGTCGTCCTCGCCGATTTGCCAGTCGGTCAGCATCACTCTCCACTGCGGTGCAACCGCGGCCTCGGGCGGGTTCATGACAATCCCTCCACGGTCTGCTTGACGGCGGCTATGACTCGGTCTTGCTCGGAATCGCTGAGGTGCGGGAACAGCGGGATCGAGGCGAGCGAGGCACAGACCGCCTCGGTCTGGGGCAGCGAGACCTCGCCGAAGGCCTCGACGTAGGCGCTGAGGCGATGGGTCGCCGGGTATATCGTCGTCTGGACGCCGTGGCGCTCAATCAGACGAGCCCGAAAATCGCGACGAATCGCCGGGTCGACCCGCACCCCCATCAGGTAACAGGAGGAGCGATCGACCTGCTCGTCGCTGTAGGGGATGTCGATTGCGTCGAAGTCGGCGAAAGCGCTGCGATAGCGGTGCACCAGCTCGCGACGGCGCTCGATCTCGCCGTGGAGGCGGCGGAAGCGGGTCATCAGCAGGGCGGCCCGCGGGTCATCGAAGCGGTAGTTGAAGCCGAGGCCGACGACATCGTAGGCGAACGCCTCGCCGCGCTGCTTGTCGATCGAGGTCGCGGTCATCCCCTGCGAGCGAAGCAACCGCGCGGTCGCGGCGATCTGATCGTCGTCGGTCACCAGACAGCCGCCCTCGCCGACCGCCAAAACCTTGTTGGGAAAGAAGCTAAAGCAGCCCGAGGCACCAAAGCTGCCGAGCATCCGCGGAGCGCCGCCAGCCCCCTCGACGTAGGCGTCGGGGGCGTGGGCGGCGTCCTCGATCAGGGCGAGGCCGTAGCGCTCGCAAAGCTCGACGATCGCCTCGATCGGGACCGCGTAGCCGGCGTAGTGGACCGGGATGATCGCCTTGGTCTTCGGGGTGATCAGCGATTCGATGTGGTCGGGGTCGATCCCGAGGTCGTGGGAGCCGATCAGATCGGCGAAGATCGGCTGCCCACCGCAGTAGCGGACCGCGTTGGCGGTGGCGACAAAGGTCAGCGACGGCACGATCACCTCGTCGCCGGGACCAACTCCGGCGGCGATGCACGCGAGGTGCAGGGCGGTTGTGCACGACGAGGTGGCGACGCAGTGTCGAACCCCGATGTGGGCGGCAAACTCGGCCTCAATCGCCTCGGTACGAGGCCCCATCGTCAGCCAGCCGGAGCGCAGCACCTCGGCAACGGCGTCGAGGTCCTCCTGCTCGATCACGATGTCGAAAACCGGCGTGCGTGGATGCACGGGAAGCGGGTTCATTCGGTTGGTCCCTTCGCGAGCGCGGTCGGCGCTGGCAGCTAGTCGGCACTGGGAGCGAGAACGCCCTTGCCGGGCGCCAGCATCATGCTCATATTCCGACCCTCTTGGAGGGGCGGCTGCTCGACGATCGCGAGCTCACCGAGATCGGAATTGAGCCGGTCAAGCAGCATCCGACCGCGCTCGGGATGCGCCTGTTCGCGGCCTCGGAACATGATTGTCACCTTCACTTTGTCCTTTTTTCGCAGGAATCGAACGACGTGACCCTTCTTGGTCTCGTAGTCGTGATCGGCGATTTTGGGACGAAGCTTTATTTCCCGGACGTTGACCGTCTGCTGGTGCTTGCGGGCGGCCTTTTGCTTTTGCTCTTGCTCGTACTTGTACTTCGAGTAATCAAGCATCCGGCAGACCGGGGGACGCTCGTTTGGCGCCACTTCGACTAGGTCGAGATCGAGTTCGCGGGCCTTGGCGAGCGCCTTCTCGGTGTCGATGATCCCCATCTGCTCGCCATCAGCGCCGATCAGGCGAACCTGCTTGATCCGAATTCGCTCGTTCACCCGGGTCTGGTCGCGCTCCGGGGGTCGGCGATCAAAGCGACGCGGGACCGGCACTAGGCGAACTCGGGGGAGTCGGGGGACGCGGCGATTTCAGCGAGTTGCAAGGAGCTAAGCGCAGTTCGATACCGAAACAGGGTCAGCAAGGGGCGGGGCGCTCAGCGGCGCGCGCGTTCGGGGTACCCTGCATCGCGGTCGAGTCTAGCGACTCCGGCGACCATCGTGTCGTGATCCGCGCCGCTGCAGCCGCGATTTCGATCGCACCGAGCTCGCCGTCGTCGTGCGAGCGCAGCGAAACCTGCCCCGATTCGGCCTCACGCTCGCCAACCACCGCGACAAACGGGACCTTGGCCAGCTCGGCGTCGCGGATCTTTCGTCCCACCCCCTCGTTTCGTCGGTCGACCTCGACCCGGATCGAGTCGGCCCGCAACTCGGCGGCGACCTCCTCCGCGTAGGCGCAAAATCTATCCGCGACCGGGACAATCCGCGCCTGGACCGGCGCCAACCAGGCCGGAAAGCGGCCGCCGTAGTGCTCGATCAGGATCCCGACGAACCGCTCCAGCGAGCCGAGCAGGGCGCGATGAATCATCACCGGCCGGTGCTCGCTGTTATCTGCCCCCTGGTAGGAGAGATCAAACCGCTCGGGCATGAAGAAGTCGAGCTGGCAGGTGCCGAGCTGCCAGGAACGACCAAGCGCGTCGCGGACGTGGAAGTCGATCTTCGGGCCGTAAAACGCGCCGTCGCCCGGATTTAGGGTGTAGTCGCGGCCCTGCTCGTCGAGCGCCGCCGCCAGCGCCGCCTCGGCCTGCGCCCAGACCCCCTCGGAACCGATCGCCTTCGCCGGTTTGGTCGAGAGTTCCAAGCCGACATCCTCAAATCCGAAAGCGCGATACAGCTCGTCGATCGCCTCGCAGATGTCGATCACCTCGTCCTTTACCTGATCGAGGGTGCAGTAGACGTGGGCGTCGTCTTGGGTGAAGGCGCGGACCCGCAGCAGGCCGTGCAGGACGCCCTCGCGCTCGTAGCGGCTGACGCTTCCGTACTCGGCGAGGCGCAACGGCAGCTCGCGGTATGAGTGTCGCTCGGAATCGAAGACCAGGCAGGCGCCGGGGCAGTTCATCGGCTTGAGCGCAAAACGGCGCTCG
>JAHEXU010000027.1:18807-25605 GCA_023251975.1 bacterium
CTCGCCCTCGTCGCGGTCGCGCTCGGCCGGCCCGTCGAAGTACATGTTCTCGCGGTAGTTCTCGTAGTGGCCGGAGCGATGCCACAGCGACTCATCGAGCACCTGCGGAGTGATGATCTGCTTGTAGCCGCGCTTGTCGAGCTGGGCGTCGACCTGGCGGCGGATCAGCTTCAGCAAGACCGTCCCGTTGGGCAGCCAAAACGGCATCCCCGGAGCCTCGGGACGGAGGGTGTAGAGACCGAGCTCGGGGCCGAGTCGGCGGTGATCGCGGGCCTTTGCCTGCTCGATCCGTTCCAGGTACTCGGCCAGATCAGGCTTCGAAAAGAACGCCGTCCCGTAGATCCGGGTCAGCATCTGGCGGGTCTCATCGCCGCGCCAGTAGGCGCCCGCAACCGAACTCAGCTTGAACGCCTTGATCAGCTTGGTCGAGGGGGCGTGCGGGCCGCGACAGAGATCGGTGAAGTCGCCGTTTTGATAGAGCGAGACCGTCTCCACCCCCTGGTCGCGAACCAGGTCCTCAATCAGCTCGACCTTGTAGGGCTGGTCCTCGGCTTGGAACCGCCGCAGCGCATCGGCGACCTCGACCTCGGTGCGCTCAAACCGCTCGTCGGCCGCAATGTGGGCGGCCATCGTTGACTCGATCGCGGCGAAGTCGTCCTCGCTCAGAGTGACGCTGGCGGGGAACTCGAAGTCGTAGTAGAAGCCGTTTTCGATCGGCGGCCCGATCGCCACCTTGGTCCCGGGCCAGAGCTCGCAAACCGCCTCGGCGAGAACGTGAGCGGTGTCGTGGCGGATCAGATCGAGCGCCGATTCGGACTTCGCGGTGATGATCGAAATCTGCTCGCCGTCGCGAAGCGGGGCCGACAGATCGCGAACCTCCCCCCCGGCCTCGATCGCCAACGCCGCCCGGGCCAGCCCCGGCCCGATCGCCGCCGCCGCGTCCGCTCCATTTGCCTGCGGCGCCAAAACCAACTCGGTGCCATCGGGCAGGGTCACGCTGCATTTCGACTCGCTCGGCACGGTCGGCCATCCTAGCGGTGCCCCGCCAGGCGATTGGGTTCGGCAACGGCGAGGCCGATCCGGGTCGCCGGACGGGGCGGCGCCTCAGCCGGGCGCGAGCGCGCAGGCGGTCGGATTGGTCGGGTCTACCCCGGGTGGCTGAGTGCTCTGTTTGGGGCCCTGCCAGAGGGTGACCTTGCCGCGTTTTTCGTACTCGGCGAAGGTGCGGTAGGGGGCCACCTCGACGCCGCCGGTCGTAATCACCCAGCGAATCCCGCCCGGCGCCGCGGCGGCGCTTGCGATCTCACCGTCGTCCGGCTCGACGCAGAGGGGACGGGCGCCGCGCAACTCCCAGGCCAAGAACTCGCGACCGTGATGATCGGCCAGCAGGCCGGGCTTGGCGAGGACCAAGGTGGAGCGCCGCTGCACCTTTTCGCGCAGCTTGGCGAGGCCGGTCGAGTAGTCCTCGGGGCCGACCGGGGCGTTGGCGAGAGCGAGCACGCTCGAAGCGGCCGCAGCGCTGATCCAGACCGCGCCGACCAGCCGCAGCAGTCCGGGGCCGGCGCCGCCGAGCAGCCCTCGAGCCGCCACTAGGGCGGCGAGCGGCGAGGCCAGCATCAGGAGCTTTGCGGTCGTGTAGGGGGTTGATCCGAGCAGGCCGACGAGCGCGATCAGGCACGCGGCGGCCAGGGCGGGGACCAGGGCGCGCTGGCCGGCGGTGGCGGCTCGCACCACCCAAAGCGAACCGAGGCCGACCGCGCCGAGGGCGAAAACCGCGGCGACGATGAACAGTGGCGCCGGCAACGATCCATCGCCCGGCTGGACCCGAAAGTCGCCGCTCGGCCAGACCCCGCCGACCTCGAGCGGCGAGATGTCGCCGAACAGATTGCCGAGGTTGTCGTTGAAGTCGAGGTGATCGGAGGAGCCCGCGGCGGCCATCGCGACGGCGCCGCCGGAGCGCTCGACCAGCTCGCCGCCCGCGACCGAGGAGACGTTCCCTCGGAACTCGAGGATGCGGCCGAGTTCGGGGACGACCATCGCGACGGTGAGGGCAACGACGGCCAGGGTCGGCGCAACCAGGTTGCGACTGAAGTGGCGCAGCTCGCGGCCGCGACGAATTCGCAGCGCGAGCTCGAGGACCGCGAAGCCGGCGGCAGCCCCAATCAACCAAACCAGACCCGGAGCCGAGTACACATAGACCGACGCGGCGCCAAGCAGCGCGAGCAAAAACATCGGCGCATAGGGATGTGGGCTGCGCTCGGGGTCCTCGGGCTCGCCGTCCACCAGGGCGGCTAAAACCAGCACGAAGGCGACGATCAAGCAACCCAATATCAGCTCCTTGAAGGAGCCCTGGGCAAGGTAGGAGGCCGACAGGTAAGGGAGCGCGGCTACGGCCGAGGCGATCGCCCGAAGAACCGGACGGAGCGTCCGCAAAGCGGCGCCCGCGGTGATCGCGGTAATCGTCGGAGCGGCCAGGGTGAGGCCACTGAAGGCGCTGACCAGGTTGCCAGCGGCGAGCTTGGAGAGGCCGGCGGCGAGGGCGTGCGGACCCATCGGGTAGCCCTGGGCGATCAGATCCGGGGTGCCGGAGAGCGGGCGAACCAGCCAGTCGGTCGCGAACAGATGCTGTGACATGTCAACGTTGAAGCCGGTACCGAGGATGCCGACGTGGCCGGCCGCAACGAACGGCAGCGAGGCAAGGCCGCCGACCAAGGCGACAGAGGGAGCGGCCGCCCGCACGGCCCCGCCCACCCCTTCGATCCGCCGACGAGTGATCACCGCGCCGAGAAACGAGCCGACCGCGATCGTCGCCGCCACGCTCCAGCCCGCGCCGGGCAGGCGCACCACCGCCCAGGCCGCGATCAACATCGCCGCCAACCCGACCGCCGGGGCAAGCGGTGAGGCACGGTGCCAGCCACAAAGGGCCAAAATCCCCTGCCCGATCGTCGCCGCGGCGACGATCGTGGCGGCGGCGGTCAGATAGGTTCCGAGCAGCGCCACGGCGCGGCCACGATCAGCTTGCGGCGGCCGTTACCGGGTTCGCCTTGGCCCATTCGACGATCTCCTTGCTGCCGCCGATCGCGGTGCCGTCGTCGAGCACCAAGACCGGGACCTCAAGCTTGCCGGTCAGCCGCTTCACCTCCTGGCGGCCAGCGGTCTTGTTGATGGGAAACTCAGGCAGTCTGGCGATACCACGCGCCTTCACCACCTCGGGTGCGTATCCGGCCTCCACAAGGACCTTGTGGGCCTGGCCGCACGGGTGGGGGCCGATGATCGGAGTTGACTCGCTGGTGTTCCAACAGACGTAGAGCTTCATATTCGCAGTCTATGCCTCGCGGCCCTGGCGGCGTCGAACCTCACAGGTCGGCCCCAATCCCGGGCCCGTCCTGCTTTGGTAAGCGGGCGCTCGCCGACGCGGAGGCGTAAACTGGCGGCGCGATGGGCTCGATCCGACGACGCCTCTCGCAAGCGGACGGCGGCCCCAAGACCGTAATTGCGACCCTCTCGGTGCGACTGCTGGGTCGTGGGCTGGCGCTATTGCAGGCGATTGTTTTGGCCCGGATCCTCGGGGTCGAACAGTTCGGGATCTTCACCTTGGCGATCGCCTGGACGGTGGTGCTGCATTCGATCGCGGTCCTCGGGTTCGACGGCCTACAAGCCCGCAGCGTCTCAATCTACGAGGCGCGCGGCGAGGCGGCGCTGTTGCGAGGGCTTTTGCGTCGCTGCGACGAGATAACCCTGCTCGCCGCGGGCGCGACCGCCGGGCTCGGCGCGGTTGGTGCGATCATCGCGGTCGATCCCGACTACCTGGCGGCGATCTTGATCGGGCTGCCGCTGGTGCCGCTGCGCTCACTCACGCTGCTGCGCCAGGGAGCACTACGCGGCCTCCATCGCGCCGAGCTCAGTCTCTCTCCCACCCTGGTCGTCTACCCCGGCGTCCTCTCGCTGGCCGCGCTTGGCTTTGACTTGGCGGGCATCGAACTCGACGCCCGCTGGGCCGTCGCGCTCGCCTGCCTCGGCGCCGCGGCCGCGCTCGCCTTCTCGATCGCAGCCCGACATCGCCACCTGGCCCTCCAAATCCCCGCCGCCGAGCCGCGCTTTTCGACCCGCGAGTGGCTCGTCGCGACGCGGCCGTTCGCGATCAGCGGCGTGATCCGAGCCGGCACCGCCAGCGTCGGCCTGATCGCGCTCGGCGTCATCGGGAGCGCCGCCGACGCCGGGGAGTTGCGGGTCCTACTGCGCGGCGCCGAGCTGATCGGAATCGTGCTCGCCGCCGTCAACACCCCGCTCGGGCCGCTGATCGCCCGCCACCAGGCGCTCGACGAGGACGCCTCGATGCGAACCGCGATCCGCCGCGGCGCCCGAACCAGCCTGGCGCTGTCGCTGCCGCTGGGACTCGCGCTGCTGCTCTTTTCCGACCAACTCTTCGCCCTCTTCGGAGATGGCTTCGTAGGCAACCGAGGTGTCTTCGCGGTGTTGATCGTCGGGTCGCTGTTCAACGCCGCGATCGGGCCCTCGATGCAGGTCCACCTGATGACCGGCGAAGGGGCGATCGCGGTTCGATTCACCGCCGTCGCGCTGGCGCTCGACCTGGCGCTCTGCCTGGCGCTGATCCCACCGTTCGGCCTCTACGGCGCCGCAATCGCCTGGAGCGCTGACCTGATCCTCGCCAACTCGCTGCTCGCAATCCATGCCTGGCAACGCCTCGCAATCAACCTGACCCCGTTCGGGCCACTACAGCGGCACCCCGCCGAACCCTGACAGCGAGCTTGGACTCGGCAGCCGGTGGGAGCGCCGGCGCTCCGCGGTGTCGAGCTTTCGATTTCGCAGCGCCTTTCCGGCCTCCTGGCGCACCCAGCTCACCCGTGCTCGAGGAAGGGTTCGATCTCGACACGGGCCTCGGTCGCGCGCAGCCCGCCGAGCGCGATCCATCGATCCGGGCGGGCTGCTACACGGAACGACGAGGAGCCTGGTTCTGGTTGTTTTTAGGATGAGCAACAGCATGCCGGCGTCGGCGGTTGCGCGTCGCCTCGTTGGTGGGCCGCAACCGATGGCTCGAAAACGAAGTGAATCCGGCTCTACGACGCCGTGTTCACGGGGTTGGCGAACCACCAAAGCGGGAGGAGACCCAAAACTTCAGCCTAGACATCAAGCGGATTTCCGTCCGAATCCCACGCGGATGTACGAGCAGACGCCCAAGCTCCGACAATGACCCCGCCCGGCACGTAGGCGATCTCAGGCTCGCATGGAGGCTTGCCCCATCGATCTCAACGATGACTACCTCGCGCGGCCGTAACTTGATCTCAGCGCCCTCCGGCTCGAACCAGACCAGGCATTCGGCGTCCCCAAGACACTGAAGCGAGAATCTCACCGAAGCGTTCAAGGGCTCTGCCGAAGGACATCGGCGTAGTGATCCATCAAGCTTGACGCTCCTCAACTTCTGGACGCACGTGGATCTAGGCTGAGTGCAGGCTCGAGGCCAAGGCCACTCCGCCGTTTGCAGACATGCTCGCGAAGCTCCGCCGGATGATCATCGCCGGGCAATATCACCCGGAACGGATTCAGACCCCCACACCGGCGGAAATACGGCAGGTCAGCAGGCATGGGCGGTGGCCGGGGTGTGAAGTGCGAAATCCGAGTACATACGCGACTCCAATCATTTAGAAGCAGGGTCCGCCAGGCAATCACAAATCCATCGATCGGGGCGGGCTGCCACACGGAATGACGAGGAGCCTCACAAATCCGTCGATCGGGGCGGACTGACACATGGAATGACGAGGAGCCTGCCGTCGCCCCCACATCAGCTACCTGAGTTCGCGACGCTGATGACCCTGAACGGCGAGTCCCAGTTGGGGAGGTTCGAGCAAATCGTCTCCTCGTCGTCCTCGACGTAGTTCGGCGGGACATCATCGAGGCCCGGGACATCGCCCGCAAAAAAGGCCGCAGACTCGGCGACGAGTTCCACCTGTGCACCGGGACCCGGCCACAGTCCCAATTCCATGCTGAACAGCCCGTCGTCGACGTGGACCGTCGAGCCGCCGACGGTCCACGCGGTCCTCGCGGTCGTCCGCTCAGGGCCAGACCAGACGAATCGACGGACGCCCCGCGCCGTGAGTACCCCGGCGTTCGTTTCGCGCAGATGCAGCGCCACTCTCAACTCAAACAACAGCGACGCGGTCGCGGCGACAGCCTCGAACTTTACTGCGAGGAGTTGTGCCTCCTGTAGCGCGTCGCTCTCCGTGAGTGGGTTCACGTCCGGTTGAGAGCTCGCGCCCGGCGAGTGAGCGATTAGCTCCCCGATCGTGGTCATTTCAACGGGATGTGTGCGGATGGGTGGGAGCGTCCAATGGTCTGGCCGGTGAGCGGATCGACCGTCTGCCCCGCCTCGTTCATGTAGACGGCATATCCGTTGGGGTACTGGTACTCGCCGACCGTCACCGGATCCATGATCCGAACGTGCGTGACGCGTGGGTTGAGTT
Source organism: bacterium (assembly GCA_023251975.1). GTDB lineage: Bacteria > Actinomycetota > Thermoleophilia > Solirubrobacterales > 70-9 > JAHEXU01. Next base: position 25,287 of record JAHEXU010000027.1, read on the forward strand.
CGGGTGTGGCGGACGGGATTTCGTACGCAAGCCCCTTCCCGGTCTGCACAGGGGTTCCGGTCGCACCCTCCGGGACGCCGGGCAGCTTAAACTCGCCAACCTTGAGGACGCTTGGAACCTTTGCGGCAACGGCACCTCCGCCCCGCCTCGCCAGATATCGAGCCATCAAGTTCCTGGCCTGGCCTATGGTCAGATGTCCGACCTCCTTCGCGCCTGCCTGACCGACTCTAATAATCGTCGAACCGGAACCTCCGAGAAGCCCGGCCATGCGCGCTAATGGCCCGGCCGCGCGAAACGCCGCCCCGGCAACCGGATTGTC
>JAHEXU010000200.1 GCA_023251975.1 bacterium
GCGGACTGGCGGGGTCGCGATCGAGCGTGAGCCGGGCGGGCCGGGGCCCAGCGGCAGCCGCGCGGCAGCCGTCGAAGCGCCGGCAGCGATCGCGCCGCCGGGGCTCGGGACGCCGGGGCCGGACCACGATCCACCCTCGGCCGCTCGGCCGGGGTAATCGAGACCGTCTCGATCGAGGCGGTCGCCGATCAGTCGGATCGCGTCCTCAAGCGCGGAGATCATTCGCTCCGAGTGACCCTTGACGACGCTTGCCTGTTGCATCAACTCGTCGGTCAACTCCGAGATCATCCGGACCCGCTCAGCGGTCACCATGTCGGCGCGTCGCTTCGATTCTTCGAGGTAGCGGCGGGCCTGATCTTCGGCCTCGCCGCGGATCGAGGCAGCGGCCCGTTCGGCCTGGTCGATGATCGACTGGATCGAGGCGGTGGCGTTTTGGACCGTCTCGGTCATTGGCGGTCCGGTCGGGGTCAGCGGGCGCGGGTATCCGTATGCGGGGGGCGTCGCGGGGTAGGGCGCGGAGGCGGGGGCGGTCGGTTGATCTGAGCCGTAGGGTTCTCTCATCGCGGACCCCGATCTTACTAGGCGGCCCAAGCGCCGGGCGGGTTTTGCGGGCGATCATGCAGGCGTTCGGTCGCGCTCGGCCAGTCGTTTTTACCGATCTCGGTGAGCCGAGCGGCCAGGGCGGCAAGCGCCTCGGCGAGTTCGGAATAGGCGGTCTCGATCTGGTCGAGCCGGGCGGTCAGCTCGCGCTCGGTCCGTCGCGAGAGGCGGGCGTGCTCGGCCGCTTGCAGTCGCGCCCGTTCGAATCCGGCCCGGCTTCGATCGCGGGCGCGGCGGGCTGCTCGCTCGATCGCCAGCTCGGCCTCGCGGTGAGCCCGCCACAGGGTCGCCTCGACCTCCGCCCCAACTCGATCGCCGTCGCGAAAAATGGACTCCACCAGCGAAAAATATAGGGTGTGCGGCGGACGGATCGGAGTCGCTCGCGATGGTTGCGGCGTTGCGATTATGCTTGGCGCGCTGGATTTCGTCTGCCGTCTGGTGCAGGATATTCGCGTGGCTGAAGAGAGATCCGAGTATTCCGAGGCATTTGGCCGACCGGCCGAGGTGCCCTTGCACGAGCGAGTCGCCGCCGCCCGGGCGATGGTGAGCGAGCACATGCGCGAGGTGGCGGCGCAGCTTGAGCACGAGACGGCGATCGCTCGATCGGCTGCCGAGATCGATATGGAAGGTGCGCTTCGGGAGCGATTCAGCGCCGACGTAGCCTCGTTTCGCGATTCGGCCGATCGCTATCTGCGCGAATTGGAGACGAAGATCTCGGCGCTCGAGCGGGCGCTGGAAGACCGGATCGCCGAAGCCTCTGACGGGATCGAGGCGCGCCTGTCCGAGTGGGTTCGGGGCCGCGTGCGCGACGCCGAGCGGCGGCTCGAGATCCAGGCACATGCGGTCGAGACCGCGGTCAACGAGCAGGGTGAGCTGGCGAAGCGGACGGTCGTCGAGATGAACGATCTGCGGGGGGTGACGACCGAGTCGATTGAGTTCGGGGTGCGCCGGGTTGAGGGGATTGCCGGGACGGCGGGCGATGTCCAGTTGAAGCGGCTGCACGAGGAGGCCGAGCGGGTCCTGGCCGACCTGACCCAGCGGATTCATACGACCGTCGGTGGGCTCGAACGCGAGGTCGCGGCGGCGGTGGTCGAGCAGGCTCAAGGGCACGTCAACGAGCGGGTGACGGCGGCCGAGGCGCGGATCTTGGAGAGCGGCGACGCCCGAGCGGTTGAGTTGAACGATCAATCGCAGCGGCGCTTCGGCGAGTTTCAGCGCTCGCTTGACGAGCGGATGAGCCGGACCGAGAGCGAGCTCGGCGAACGGATCGCGACCCTCTTGACCCAGCGTGGCTCGGAGCTGGAGCGGGCCGGGTCGGAGCTTGAGGAGCGGCTCGAGCGGGCGATCAACTCGAGTTCGGAGGCGAAGGGCGAGGAGCTTGCGAGCCACCTTTCGAGTCGGACCAACGAGGCGGTCGAGCGGCTCTTGGCCGAGGGGGCGCAGGCTGAGATACGGGCCTCGGCGGCGGCCGATCAGAGCGCTAGAACGATCGCCGAGGAGCGACTGAAGGCGGGTGAAAAGCGGCTCGGCGAGCTGGTCGAGTCGAGCCTGCAGAAGGCCGAGGCGCGGCTCGGGGAGGCCGTTGAGGGCGCCGAGAAGGAGCGGAGCGAGGCGGCGCGGGCCGAGTTTGAGGAGAGGATTGCCGAGGTTGAGCGACAGCTCGGTGAGGAGGTCGGCGCCGACCGCGACCGACTCGGGTCGCTGGAGGAATCGCAGTCGGGGGTTATCCCGGAGTTCGATGCGGTGCGGGCCGAGATCGAGGCGGCGCGCGGTGATCTCGAGGCGCGACTGGACTCCTTTGCGCCCGATCCGGAGGCCGAGCTGGCGCGTCTTGACGAGGTTGCGGGGCGACTCTTCGCGGGCCGACAGGGCGAGTTTGAGGCTCGCGCCGAGGCGCTCAGCTCGGGGCAGGCGGCGGCGCTCGCGAGGCTGACCGCAAAGGGCGAGGAATTGGCCGAGGGGCACGTCACGGTGCTGGAGGAGCTGACCGCGAAGGGTGAGGAACATGCCCGCCAGCAGGCGCAGGCGTTGGCCGACCTAGAGGCGAAGCAGGCGGCGATCGCGAGCGAGCGAGCCGACGGGCTGGAAGCGGTCGAGGCCCGGCTCGTCGAGTTGGAGGCGGATCGCGGCGCCGACGGCGAGGATTTGCGCGCCCGGTTGAATGAGCTGGCGACGAGGGTCGAGCGGTTGGCGGGTCTGGAGACGACGGTCGAGCAAACCAGCGCGGCGTCGGCGGCGGTGACGGCCAAGCTGGCCTCGGCGGAGGCGGCGATCGGTCGGCTGGCGGAGCAGGCCGCGGCGGCCGAGCAGCACGCCGCAGGCCTTGACGGGCGGGTTGACGGGCGGGTTGCGGCCCGGCTCGAGCAGGAGCTGCCCGCCCGAGTCGACGCCAGGCTCGCGGCGACTGTGACGGCGGCGGTCGATTTTAGGCTGGCGGAGAAGCTGACCCCCGAACTCGAGGCGCGGCTTGAGGGGGCGCTGGTCCCGGCGATCGATGCTCGCCTCGATGATCAACTCGGGCCGCGGATCGACGAGCGGGTCGGAGAGCGCTTGGGGAGCGGTCTTGACGAGCGGGTCGGCGGTCAGATCGACGCCCGGCTCGGCGCCCAGCAGACTCAATTCGAGGCGCTCTTGGGTAGCCACGGAGAGGCGCTTGAGGAACGGATCCTGGCCAGCGTTCGCGACGCCCTGTCGCCGCAGCTCGACGCGCTGCGGGCCGAGCACGAGTCGGGGCTGGTTGAACTTGAGGGTCGACTCGGCACAGCGGCGGCGAGCTTTGATCCCGGGCCGCCTCGGGTCGAGTTCGAGTCGCGGCTGACCGCGCTGTCGGCGCAGATCGAGTCGGCGGTGACGAACGCGGAGGTGGCCGCAAACGCGGCCGCGACCGAGACGGCCAATACCGCGGCGGCAAGCGCGGCCGCCGAGAGCACGGCGAAGGCGTTGGCCGGGGTTGAATCGAGCGCCGCCAGGGTCGCCGAGGAGAAGCTGCGCGACGCCGAGAGGCGGCTCGGTACCCAAATTGACAAGGCCACCGCGGGGCTCGAATCGGGAGTCGCGAAGACAATTTCCGCCCAGATAGCCGACGGCCTCGCGAGCGCCGCTGGCGAGCTTGAGGAAAAGCTCGGCAAGGAGATCGAGGCGCGGGCTGCAGCTCAGATCGACGCGATCGTGGCGACTCGGGTCGAGGAGGCGATGAGTAACCGGGTTGAAGCCCAACTTGGGACCCGGTTTGCCGAGTTTGACGACCGCTCCGGGGCCGCACACTCCGAGATCAACGCCGCGATCGCGGCGGCTGAGCAGCGCCTGGCGTCGGTCGGCGAGGAACGGCTGAGCCGCTTCGACGGCAAGCTCGAAGAATTGCGAACCGGGGTCGAACAGACCCGCTCGGCCGCCGAGGCGTCGATTGCCAGGTCAGCGACCGACGCGGCGGCGGCGTTGCAGCAGGACGCGGTCGCGTCGGCCCGCGAGGCGGCTGCGGCTGAGATCGCCGAGGCGCGCGAGGTCTTCACCGCCCAGCTGACCGAAACGGCGGGTCAGATTGTCAGCAAGCGCTGGGAGGACGGCGCTGGCGAGATCGATTCGCTGATCGAGAGTCGCTCCGCCAAGTTGAGGGCTGAGATTGAAGCGGTGGTCGCTGCGGCCTCGAGCCGGATCGAGACCGACCGCGGGTCGGCTGAGCAGTCGATGAGCGAGGCGGTCGACTCGGCCGGCGGGCGTCTCGGTGCGACCCGAGCCCAGATCGACGCCGAGATCGAGAGCGCGGCAAGCCGGGTCGAGAGCTTGGTCGAGGGGGTCGAGCCGCGGGTCAACGAGTCGGTCGCGACCAATCTTGAGGTGGCGATGGAGGGTTTGCTGGCGCGGATTGAAGCCCGGGTCGGCGAGGCCGAGGCCTCGATCGATTCGGCCGCGGGCGAGTCACGGCGGGCGCTTGAGAGTTCGATCGGGGAACTTGCTCGGGCCGAGACGCAGGCCGACGCGGAACGGGTCGGAGCCGAGATCGAGGCCAGATTGCGCGCCCTCATCGATGTCTCCTCGGATGAGGTCGGGGCCTCGATCGCGGCCCGGGTCGAGGCGGCGATCGCGGCCGCCGAGGCCCGCCTCAACGCGTCGGTGTCGGGCGCCGAGGCGCGGCTCGGCGATCTCAGCTCCGGTACCGAGGCGCGGGTCAGCGCCGCTGGCGCCCAGGCCGAGGCTCGGACCGACGAGGCGCTGCGCCGAATTGTCGAGACCGAGGCTGAAAATGACCGCCTGGAGCGAATTCGAGCCGCCGCCGACGCGACCCAGCGCGAGTCGGAGCGCCGCGTCCGTGAGGCCGAGGAGCGGCTGGTCGAGGTCCTCGATCAGCTCAAGGCGGTCGAGGGCTTCGAACCGCCGGCCCCGCCGGTCGCTCCGCTCGACTGATCGGAGCTGGCCGCTATCGGCCGCTGGCCGCTGCGCTCGCGGGGCCGATCGCGCTCGATTTCCGCAAACAGCGGGCCGAATCAGCGCTGGCCGCCGATTGCCCGCGGTGGCATCTGATCGGCTTGCCATCATGGCCGCAGCGCGATCGCGGGAAGAATCCGCCTGATCGGCGCCGTTTCAGATGAGCCAACAGGTCGCCCACCTACATGTCCACAGCGAGTATTCGCTGCTCGATGGCGCCAACAAGATCAAGGCGATGGCGGAGCTGGCAGCGGCGCTTGAGATGCCAGCGTTGGGCCTGACCGATCACGGCGTGATGAACGGTGCGGTCGAGATGTATCGGGCCTGCAAGGACAGCGGCGTTAAGCCGATTCTCGGCCTCGAGGCCTACCTCGTCGATGACCTCGAGACGATTCGCTCCCAGACCCGGTACGAGCGCAACCACCTCACCCTACTGGCCGCCAACGATGTCGGATTTCGCAATCTGGTCAGGCTCACCTCGGCCGGATTCTTGGAGGGGTTTCACCGCGGCAAGCCAAATGTAGATTTGCGACTGCTCGATCGCTGCTCGGAAGGCGTGATTGCCCTGACCGGCTGCCTGGCGTCGCGGTTTTGCCGCCGCCTGGTTGACGATCGCCCCGAC
>JAHEXU010000028.1 GCA_023251975.1 bacterium
TCGACGACATCTTCGACGCGATAGAGCCGCCTGGTGCCGCGGAGCCGTTCTATATCACTGAAGTCGGGGTGATGGCGCTTGGCGAACGCGACCCGGACAAGCGCAACGTGAAGTGGGCGGATGCCCAGGCAAATGCGCTCGTAGCGACCTACCAAATAGTTCGGAGGTCCTACCGCAGCGAGTCAGAATCGGACGGCCGCAATCGCGAGGTCGCATCTATCGTGGTCCACCGGCTCACCCCGTGCAACGACGGTGCAAACTGTAGCTCGAACTACGAGCAGGGCCTGCCGGTGCGGGTCAATGACTCGCCACCCGATTTCTCGCCGGGCGATCTAAATACGCTCGAGAAGTGGGGCGACCCCGATATCCAGGATCCGAACCAGCCCAACAACAAGAAGAACGCCTACTGCGAGCTCGCCAAGCTGCGTGACTACAGCCCGCAGCGCCACGCGAGCATTCCGCAGGCGTGCCCGGGACTCCCGCGCTAGCCACCAGAGTCGATGAATGAGAATGAGAGGCCGCACACACACCGCGTTGGTTCTCGCCGCAGGACTGCTCGCCGCCGCGTCCCCAGCTTCAGCCGCCGACTTCGACGGCGACGGGCATGAGGACCTGGTCGTCGGAGCCTTGTTCAGAGAGGTCGAGGGGTTCGGTAGTGCCGGCTCGGCGACCGCGCTCTACGGCTCGGAGCAGCCGCTTTCAACCAATCGCAGCCAATTCATCACTCAGGCCGCGCCCGGAATGCACGACGAACCCTGGTACGGCGATAACCTCGGGTGGGCGACCGTGACCGGGGACTTTGACGGTGACGGCCGGGACGACGTGGCGATCTCGGCGCTAGAGGAGAGCATCGGGCGGCACTACGGTGCCGGAGTCGTGCAGGTTCTGTACGGCGCAAGGGACGGAATCAGCCTGAGTCGAGGGAGACAGCTCAGCGCCGCCACTGCGGGAATCAAGGGGAAACCAGTGCAGGATCTGCATTTCGGACGAGCACTGGCAGTGGGTGACTTCGACGGCGACGGCCGCGATGATTTGGCGATCGGCTCCCAACGCGTGACATCTCGATGGGCGGGTACGGTCGATCTGCTCTACGGTAGCCCTCGGGGGATCCAAATGACCGGCAGTCGGCACCTGACAAGTGCACAGCATGGCCTTAGCCCTGGCGGGCTCGACTACTTCGGGTGGAAACTCGCGGCGGGCGACTTCAACGGCGACCGGCGCGACGATCTCGCGGTTGCGGCCCCATTCGAGACGGTTGGCAGAGAGGGGAGCGCCGGCGCCGTGAAGATCTTCTACGGCTCGCGCGACGGAATCCAGACCCGGGTAACGCAGACGATCACCAAAGACAGCCCCGGGATGGGAGGCGATGGCGCGGTTGCCTCGGAGGATCTTGGGAGCGCGATGACCACCGGCGACTTCAACGGGGACCATCGCGATGACCTCGCTCTGTACGCGGCGAAGCGCGGACCGGGAGGCGACATCGGCGAAGTCCACGTCCTTTACGGCTCCAAACGGCGGCTGCGTACTCGCGGGTCGACCTACCTCGACGCCCAAGACCCGCGGGTAATCACCGACAACGATCACCTTGAGCAGGTCGGCTTTTGGGGCCTCAGCCTCGGGGCGGGTGACCTTGACGCCAACGGCCGCGACGACCTGATCGTCAGCAGCAACTTCACTCGCTTCGGCAACGTTTTCTTCGGGTCCGGCAGGGGAATTCGTCTCAGCGCCCAGCAGCAGATCCTCGAAGACGACCTGCCAGGGGACGGGGCCCAGGTCGGCAGCGAGTTCGGCTGGGCGGTCGGGGCGGCCAACCTGAACGGCCGTGGCCCCGACGAGCTGATCATCACCGAACTGATGACCGGCCGTGAGGACGAACCATGCACCGGCGACGGTGGGATCCACATCCTCTATCCGGGCAACGCTCGCAACCTGCGGGGACGGGGCTACGAGTTCTTCACGCCCAATTCGCCCGGAATGGCAGGCGCGGGCGGCCCGGGCTGCCAGGCCTGGGGATGGTCGCTGGGGTCGTAGGGATCGTTCGTAGGGGGATCGGACTAGGCAGCCAGCCGCCGCGCCAGCCGCCAGAGTGGATGGATGAGAATGAGAAGTCACCCGCAGATCGCCCTGGGTCTTGCCCTGGGTCTTGCCGTCGCGACCTTCGCCGCCGCGTCCCCAGCTTCAGCAGCCGACTTCGACGGCGACGGTCACGATGACCTGGTCGTCGGTGCGTTGGTCAGAGCGGTCCAAGGATTCGGAGGCGCTGGCTCGGTGACCGCGCTCTTCGGCGCGGAGCGGCCGCTTTCAACCAATCGCAGCCAATTCATCACCCAGGCCGCACCCGGGATGCACGACGAACCGTGGTACGGCGATAACCTCGGATGGGCGAGCGCAACCGGCGACTTCAACGGTGACGGCCGGGACGACGTGGCGATCTCGGCGCTAGAGGAGAGCATCGGGCGGCACTACGGTGCCGGAGTCGTGCAGGTGCTATACGGCGCAAGGGACGGAATCAGCCTGAGTCGAGGAAGGCAGCTCAGCGCCGCCACGGCGGGAATCAAGGGGAAACCGGTGCAGGATCTGCATTTCGGACAAGCGCTGGCGGTGGGCGACTTCGACGGCGACGGGCGCGATGACCTGGCGATCGGCTCTCATCGCGAGGGACCGCAAGGGGTGGGTGCGGTCGATCTGCTCTACGGTAGTCGCCACGGGATCACAACGAACCGTAGTCGGCACCTGACAAACGCACGACATGGTCTCGGGTCCGTCGGACTCAACTACTTCGGCCGGGAGCTGGCGTCCGGCGACTTCGATGGCGATCGGCGGGAGGATCTCGCGGTCGCGATCCCGTTCGCGACGGTTGGCAGAGAGGGGAACGCCGGCGCAGCTAAGGTCTTCTACGGCTCGCGCGACGGAATCCAGACCCGGGTAACGCAGACGATCACCAAAGACAGCCCCGGGATGGGAGGCGATGGCGCGGTTGCCTCGGAGGATCTTGGGAGCGCGATGACCACCGGCGACTTCAACGGTGACCATCGCGATGACCTCGCTCTGTATGCGGAGAAGGACGGGCCAAAAGGCCCCGTCGGCGAGGTCCACGTAGTTTACGGGTCCAAACGGCGGCTGCGGACCCGTGGGTCGACCTACCTCGACGCCCAAGACCCGCGGGTAATCACCGACAACGATCACCTCGAGCAGGTCGGCTTTTGGGGTCTCGGCCTCGGGGCGGGCGACCTTGACGCCAACGGCCGCGACGACCTGATCGTCAGCAGCAACTTCACCCGCTTCGGCAATGTCTTCTTCGGGACCGACAGGGGGATTCGTCTCAGCGCCCAGCAGCAGATCCTCGAGGACGACCTCCCAGGGGACGGGGCCCAGGTCGGCAGCGAGTTCGGGTGGGCGGTCGGCGCGGCCAACCTGAACGGCCGTGGCCCCGACGAGCTGATCATCACCGAACTGATGACCGGCCGCGAGGACGAACCATGCACCGGCGCCGGTGGGATCCACATCCTCTATCCGGGCAACGCTCGCAACCTGCGGGGACGTGGCTACGAGTTCTTCACGCCCAATTCGCCCGGGATGGCAGGCGCGGGCACCCCGGGCTGCCAGGGCTGGGGATGGTCGCTGGGGTTGTAGGGATCGTTCGTAGGGATCGGACTAGGCATCCGGCCGCCGCGCGAGCCGCCAGAGTGGATGGATGAGAATGAGAAGTCACCCGCAGATCGCCCTGGGTCTTGCCGTCGCGACCTTCGCCGCCGCCTCCCCGGCTTCGGCCGCCGACTTCGACGGCGATGGTCACGAGGACCTGGTCGTCGGATCCTTGTTCAGAGAGGTCGAGGGGTTCGGCAGTGCCGGCTCGGCGAGCGCGCTCTACGGCTCGGAGCAGCCGCTTTCAACCAATCGCAGCCAATTCATCACCCAGGCCGCGCCCGGGATGCACGACGAACCCTGGTACGGCGATAACCTCGGATGGGCGATCGCCACTGGCGACTTCAACGGTGACGGCCGCGACGATGTGGCGATCTCGGCGCCAGAGGAGGTGGTTGAACGACACCGCCTGGCCGGAGTCGTGCAGGTTCTTTACGGCGCAAAGGACGGAATCAGCCTGAGTCGAGGAAGACAGCTCAGCGCCGCCACTGCGGGAATCAAGGGGGAGCCGGCAAAGGAGCTACTTTTCGGACTAGCCTTGGCGGCGGGCGACTTCGACGGCGACGGACGCGATGACCTGGCGATCGGCTCCCATCGCGAGGGACTGCAAGGCGCGGGTGCGGTCGATCTGCTCTACGGTAGTCGCCACGGGATCACAACGAACCGTAGTCGGCACCTGACAAACGCGCGACACGGTCTCGAGTCGGTCGGACTCAACTACTTCGGGCGGAAGCTTGCGGCGGGCGACTTCAACGGCGATCGGCGGGAGGATCTCGCGGTCGCGATCCCGTTCGCGACGGTTGGCAGAGAGGGGAACGCCGGCGCAGCTAAGGTCTTCTACGGCTCGCGCGACGGAATTCAGACCCGAGTGACGCAGACGATCACCAAGGACAGCCCCGGGATGGGAGGCGATGGCGCAGTTGCCTCGGAGGAGCTTGGGAGCGCGATGACAACCGGTGACTTCAACGGCGATGATCGCGACGACCTCGCTCTGTACGCCGCGAAGGACGGGCCGAAAGGCCCCGTCGGCGAGGTCCACGTAGTTTACGGGTCCAACCGGCGATTGCGTACCCGTGGGTCGACCTACCTCGACGCCCAAGACCCGCGGGTAATCACCGACAACGATCACCTTGAGCAGGTCGGCTTTTGGGGCCTCGGCCTCGGGGCGGGCGACCTTGACGCCAACGGCCGCGACGACCTGATCGTCAGCAGCAACTTCACCCGCTTCGGCAATGTCTTCTTCGGGTCCGGCAGGGGGATTCGCCTCAGCGCCCAGCAGCAGATCCTCGAGGACGACCTACCCGGAGACGGGGTTCAGGTTGGCAGCGAGTTCGGCTGGGCGGTCGGCGCGGCCAATCTGAACGGCCGTGGCCCCGACGAGCTGATCATTACCGAACTGATGACCGGTCGCGAGGACGAACCATGCACCGGCGACGGTGGGATCCACATCCTCTATCCGGGCAACGCTCGCAACCTGCGGGGACGTGGCTACGAGTTCTTCACGCCCAATTCGCCCGGGATGGCAGGCGCCGGCGGCCCGGGCTGCCAGGCCTGGGGATGGTCGCTGGGGTTGTAAGGATCGTTGTAGGGATCGGACTAGACATCCGGCCGCCGCGCCAGCCGCCAGAGTGGATGGATGAGAATGAGAAGTCACCCGCAGATCGCCCTGGGCCTTGCCCTGGGTCTTGCCGTCGCGACCTTCGCCGCCGCCTCCCCGGCTTCGGCCGCCGACTTCGACGGCGATGGTCACGAGGACCTGGTCGTCGGAGCCTTGTTCAGAGAGGTCGAGGGGTTCGGCAGTGCCGGCTCGGCGAGCGCGCTCTACGGCTCGGAGCAGCCGCTTTCAACCAATCGCAGCCAATTCATCACCCAGGCCGCGCCCGGCATGCACGACGAAACCTGGTACGGCGATAACCTCGGATGGGCGATCGCCACTGGCGACTTCAACGGTGACGGCCGCGACGATGTGGCGATCTCGGCGCTAAAGGAGAACATCGGGCGGCACTACGGTGCCGGAGTCGTGCAGGTTCTGTACGGCGCAAGGGACGGAATCAGCCTGAGTTGAGGAAGGCAGCTCAGCGCCGCCACCGCGGGAATTAAGGGGAAACCGGTGCGGGATCTGCATTTCGGACGAGCACTGGCAGCGGGTGACTTCGACGGCGACGGCCGCGATGATTTGGCGATCGGCTCCCAACGCGTGACATCTCGATGGGCGGGTACGGTCGATCTGCTCTACGGAAGCCCTCGGGGGATCCAAATGACCGGCAGTCGGCACCTGACAAGTGCACAGCATGGCCTTAGCCCGGGCGGGCTCGACTACTTCGGGTGGAAACTCGCGGCGGGGGACTTCAACGGCGATCGGCGGGACGATCTCGCGGTTGCGGCCCCATTCGAGACGGTTGGCAGAGAGGGGAGCGCTGGCGCCGTGAAGATCTTCTACGGCTCGCGCGACGGAATCGAGACCCGAGTGACGCAGGAGATCGCCAAGGACAGCCCCGGGATGGGAGGCGATGGCGCGGTTGCCTCGGAGGATCTTGGGAGCGCGATGACCACCGGCGACTTCAACGGGGACCATCGCGATGACCTCGCTCTTTATGCGGCGAAGCGCGGACCGGGAGGCGACATCGGCGAGGTCCACGTCCTTTACGGCTCCAAACGGCGGCTGCGGACCCGTGGGTCGACCTACCTCGACGCCCAAGACCCGCGGGTAATCACCGACAACGATCACCTTGAGCAGGTCGGCTTTTGGGGGCTCAGCCTCGGGGCGGGCGACCTTGATGCCAACGGCCGCGACGACCTGATCGTCAGCAGCAACTTCACCCGCTTCGGCAACGTTTTCTTCGGGTCCGGCAGGGGAATTCGTCTCAGCGCCCAGCAGCAGATCCTCGAAGACGACCTGCCAGGGGACGGGGCCCAGGTCGGCAGCGAGTTCGGGTGGGCGGTCGGCGCGGCCAACCTGAACGGCCGTGGCCCCGACGAGCTGATCATTACCGAGCTGATGACCGGCCGCGAGGACGAACCGTGCACCGGTGACGGTGGGATCCACATCCTCTATCCGGGCAACGCTCGCAACCTGCGGGGACGGGGCTACGAGTTTTTCACGCCCAATTCGCCCGGGATGGCAGGCGCGGGCGGCCCGGGCTGCCAGGCCTGGGGATGGTCGCTGGGGTTGTAGGGATCGCATCTGGCCCGACCACTCCGACCGCAGCCGAAGGATCGACTACCCCGACGCGAGCTTTACCGGGAACCAGGTCGGTCAGGATGCACGGGCCAGGCTGAGCGCGAAGCGACCTTCGGGGTCGGTCCAAAGCTCGACCAGCTCGAGGCCCGCCTCGTGATAAGCACGGCGCAGACTCGCCTCGGTGAACTTGCACGACAGCTCGGTTCGCATCTCCTCACCGGCCTCGAAGTCGACCGCCAGATCGAGCCCGGTCAGGACGACGCGCTGGGCGCGGACCGAACGTAGTCGAATGTCGATCCGCTGGTTTGCGATGTCGAAGCGGGCGACGTGCTCGAAGGCGTCAAGGTCGAAGTCGGCGCCAAGCTCACGGTTCAAGACCCGCAAGACGTTCTTGTTGAACTCGGCGGTGACGCCGCCGGGGTCGTCGTAGGCCAGTTCGAGCGCATCGGCATCCTTGACCAGATCGGTCCCGAGCAAAAGGACATCGCGATCGCCCATCAGCGCCGCCAAGCGCCGTAGGAAAGCGCGTCGCTCGGGCGGCGCGAAGTTGCCGATCGTGCCGCCAAGAAAAGCGATAATCCGATCTCCCCGGGCTGGCAGGTCCTCGAGATCGTGTTCAAAGTCGCAGACGACCCCGTGGACGGCGATCCCGGGGTATTCGGCGCCGATCGCGGCGGCGGTCTCACGGCTGATCTGCTCGGAGATGTCAACCGGGACGTAGCCGTCAAGGCAGCCCGCATCGCGCATCGCGTCGAGCAGTGCCCGGGTCTTGGTGGCCGAACCGGACCCGAGTTCGACCAACTCGCCGGGGAAGTCGGCGGCGGCGACGATCGCATCGCTGTGTAGTGCGAGGATCGCCCGTTCGGCGCGCGTCGGGTAGTACTCCGCCAGCTCCGTGATCTGCTCAAAAAGTCGCGAGCCGCGCTCGTCGTAGAAGTATTTGGGCGGAAGCTCCTTGAAGTCGCCACTGAGGCCGTGGCGAGCGTCTTCGGCCAACCGCTCGGCGGCGGCCCGCGCCGAGGCCCGGACCTCGATTACCGGCGGCGAAACTGGCTGGGGTGGGATTCGAATCGGTTCCATCGTCTAGCTACAGGTCGCCGCGCGGTTCGGATCGAGGTCGCGGGCGCACCGAACCCCAGCAAAGATCTGGCGACGCTCGGGCAGGTCCCAGTTTCGAAAGCTCGACCGCGCGAGATTGCGCCGGGTCGCCCAGCTGCCGCCGCGCAGCACCTTGTAGGTGTCGCCGAAGAATACCTCCGAGTACTCGCGGTAGGGGAAGGCGCGAAACCCGGGGTAGGGGCAAAAGTCAGAGCGGGTCCACTCCCAGACATCGCCCAACATCTGGACGGCACCACAGTCAGAGGCAGCGTCCGCGTAGGCACCGGCCGGGGCGGTCCCGAAACCAAGCTGGTCGAGGTTGGCGCGATCGCGATCGACTCCGCGGGCCGCCAGCTCCCACTCGGTCTCGCTTGGCAGCCGGGCACCGATCGAGCCCGCATAGGCGGTTGCCTGGGAGTAGTCGATATGGACCACCGGGTGGGCCGGATCGAGCGGCTCGGGTCGGCCGAAAACCTCTCTGGCCCATCCACCGGCGCCGTCACAAAGCCAGTACAGCGGCGGCTCGCACCCGGATTCGGCGACAAAAGCGGCGAACTCGCCGTTCGTCACCGGGCGCCGCTGGATCTCGAAGCCGGGGAGCGAGACCGGATGGCGAGGACGCTCGTTGTCGTAGCCGAACTGGTCGGCGGGAGCGCCGATCGCCGCCTCCTCTCCGACCTCGACCAAGACCCAGTCCGGGCCCGGCGCGACCGGCTCGGCGCGAGCCGCCCGATTTCGCTCGATCGGCTCGTAGCCGTCGACCAACTGCAAAAGCTGCAAGATCGTCTCGCCGTGTTGATGCTCGTGGGCGATCAGCAACTCGTAGACGAAGGCCCGCTCGAGCAGTGGCTGTTTGGCGGGCGCTTCGAAATCGACCCACTCGAGGACGGTGAGTGTGCGCTCCCGAACCGCGGCCATGTAGAAGCGCAACTCGTCGCCGCGCAGAATCGGCAGCTCGTTTCGGGCCAGCCGAGGATTCTCGATCGCGTCATACAGTCGACCGAGCGAGCCGTCGAGCGCCGGCAGGCCGCCGATCCGTTCGACCAACCACAGCTCCTCGAAGTTGGCGATATGGCCGAGGTCCCAGCCGAGCGGGCTGAGCAGCGGCGAGTAAACGGTGTTGAGTTGCTCGTCATCGAGCGGCTCAACCAACTCCAGGGTGCGCCGACGCGCCTCGATCAGCCGGTCGGCAAGCGTCCGGCGATCGATTGCTCGGTCGATTACGAGGTCCGTCACGACGATTCGAGAAGGCTAGCGAGCAAGCCACCGGGGCCGCCAAGCGAGCCGAGCCGACCGAGCCGATCTGCCGAGTCGACCGCGGCGGCGAGCACTTCACCCGGCGGCGTGGGCGATCAACGATTCGATCTCAATCAGCTCGAGTGCCCGGTGGTGGGTTGCCGCCAAGACGACCGGGGGTGCGCATCCAGCACGATCGGCCTCGAGCCAGCGCTCGGCACAAAGACACCAGCGATCGCCCGGCTTGAGGCCGGGAAACCCCGATTGTGGCTGCGCCGTGCCGAGGTCGTTACCGGCGAGTCGGCTGAACTCCAGAAAATCGGCGCTGACGATGGCGCAGACCGTGTGGCTACCGACATCCTCGGGACCGGTCGCACAACAACCGTCGCGAAAGAACCCGGTTAGCGGATCGGTTGAACACGAAAGCAACTTCCCCCCGACCACGTTCCGATCCTCGGACCACTCCATCACCGAGATTGTGGCGCCCGCCGGGCCGTGGCGGCGCCGCGGCGATCTCGAAGCTGGCGCCTCTCGCCTCCTTCCTCTTGTCTCCGCCCCTCCCCTGCCGTCGACGGCTGCGAAGTGGTTGGGCAGGCGGGTATTGTCCGCAGCCATGAAGATCGAATCAGCGAGTGTATTGGTGGCGGGCGGAGCCTCGGGGCTGGGCGCGGCGACGGCGCGGCGGCTCCACGCCGCCGGGGCCAGCGTGGTGATCGCCGACCTCAACGCCGAGCGCGGCGAGGCGGTGGCGGCGGAGCTCGGCGAGCGGGCCGGGTTTGTCGCCTGCGATGTGACCGACGAAGCGGCGGTCGCGGCAGCGGTCGAGGCGGCCGCATCCGAAACGGGTGGGCTGCGGATCTCGGTTTGCTGCGCCGGGATCGGCTGGGCACAGCGAACGGCCGGGCGCGGTGGCCCGCACCCGCTCGATCTCTTCGCGACGGTCGTCAAGGTCAACCTGATCGGCAGTTTCAACCTGCTGCGACTGGCCGCCGCCGCGATGATCGAAAACGAGCCCGACGAAGACGGCGAGCGAGGGGTCTGCGTCAACACCGCCTCGGTCGCCGCGTTTGATGGCCAGATCGGCCAGGTCGCCTACTCCGCCTCGAAGGGCGGGATCGTCGGGATGACACTGCCCGCGGCGCGCGACCTCGCGGTTAGCGGAGTCCGCGTGATGACGATCGCGCCGGGACTGTTTGACACCCCGCTGCTCGGTCTTTTGCCGCAGGAAAACCGCGACGCGCTCGGCGCCTCGGTGCCGTTCCCGAGCCGACTCGGCCAGCCGGACGAATACGCGATGCTGGTCGAGCAGATCGCCGCCAACCCGATGCTGAACGGCGAGACGATCCGGCTTGATGGAGCACTTCGGATGGCTCCGAAGTAGCGCGCTGAGAAGGCGCCGGGGACCAATTGTCAGCGCGATCGCGACAACCGGCTCGCCCCCCGCGCCGGCTGGTTAGGGTGTCGGCAACGATGGCGCTTTCACCGCGAGCCCTGCTCGCCTGCTCACTGACCGCTTTTAGCCTCCTCGCGTCGGCCGGATCGGCCGCCGCGATCGCGCCGCCGACCTATTCGGGCCCGCTGTTTGGCGATTTCCGCTCGGTCCTCGCCCAGGGCGAAGGCCAGACCGCCAACGCAGGCGATGTTGCCGCCTACGTCGGCGCCGGAACCGTACCGCCGAGCTTCGTCTCCCAGCAGCCGCTCTACGTCGGCGGCGTCCAATTTGCCAAGCACACCTCCGCAGCCGACCTCGACCGCTACTACAAGGGCACCAACTTCGGCTCGATGCCGGGCGGGGTGGCGAGCCTGGTGACGCCGCGGCTTGGAGTCCGGATTTACCGCGATCGCGATTTCGGGATGGCCCACATCTACGGCGACACCCGGGGTGACGTGATGTTCGGGGCGGGTTACGCGACCGCGACCGAGCGCCTGTTCTTAATGGACGCCTTACGCCGTACCGCCAAGGGCACCCTGGCCGGAATCCTCGGCCCGAGCGCCGCCGCTGGCGATGCCTCCCAGCTGACCGACCAGGATTTCTCACCGGCCGAGCTGACCGCCCAGTTCGACGCCCTTCCTAGCGCCTTCGGCGCCGAAGGAGCGCGGGCTCACACCGACCTGCTCGACTACGTCGACGGGATCAACGCCTACATAACCGAGGCTCGCAGCGACCCGTCGAAGATGCCGGGCGAGTACGCCGCGCTTGGTGCGACGCCGGCCCCGTGGACCACCTCGGACACGGCGGCGCTGGCGGTTTTGTTGGTCACCCAATTCACCGTCTCCAACGGCTCCGAGCAGGTCAACGCGATGCTGCAGCAGGGCTTCAAGCGGCAGTTTGGCGAGCACTGGCGCGCCCCCTACCACGACTTCCGCTCCGCCGAGGACGGCGAGGCCTACACGGTTGCCAAGCAGCCGTTCCCCTCCGACCGCCCCGGTCCGATCAAGCGCAGCCTCAACGCCCGTCCCGGCTTTAACTCGGTCTTTCCCCGCAACACCCTCGTCAGCGGGCCCTCTCGCGCCCAGCAGGCCGAGGCCCGTTCGGGCTTGCCCGATTGGGCGGCCCGGCTGCTCGGGCTACGCGCCTCGTTTCCGCCCGACGAGTCGAACGCGGTGATGGTGACAAACAAGCTCTCGAAGGGGCCGCACCCGCTGGCGGCGATGGGGCCGCAGGTCAGCTACTACTCGCCGCAAATCTTCTCCGAGTACGAACTGCACGGCGGCGGGATCGATGTCGAGGGGGTCAGTTTCCCCGGCGCCAGCCCCTACCCGTTGATCGGCCACGGAATCGACTTCGCCTGGTCAGGGACCTCCGCCAACGGCGACAACGAGGACACCTACCTGGAGCGGCTGTGCAACCCCGACGGCTCGATACCGAGCAGCGACAGCACCCACTACATCTACAAGGGCCGCTGCCGCGCCTTCACCAGCCGCGACCAGTCGGTGCGAACGCCGGTCAGCCCGCTCGACCCGACAACGCCGCCGCAGACGATCACCTACCGGACCCTGCGATCGGTCCACGGACCCGTCTTCGCCTACGCCAAGGTCCACGGTGATCCGGTAGCGCTCGCCAAGGCAAAAGGGGTTGACTTCCACGAACTCGACGCGGTGGTCGCGTTCATGCGGCTGGCCGAGAACAAGGTCACCGACATCAATTCGTTCTTCGACACGATGGGAACCTTCCCGGGCACCGAAAACTGGTTCTACGTCGATCACGTCGACACCGGCTTCATCCAGTCGGGGCGCTACCCGGCCCACACCCCCGGCTCCAACGTCGACCTCCCCTACTGGGGTGATGGCCGGGCCGACTGGCAGCAGTTCGACCCCTCCAGCTACACCTTCAAGACGATCCCGCCCTCGCATCGCCCGCGGGCGATCAACCCGCCTCAGGGCTTCGTCGTCTCCTGGAACAACAAGGAGGCGCCGGGCTGGCGCAAGGGCCCCCGCGAGTGGTCCAACGGCCCGGTCCATCACGCCCTGATCCTCGAGCACAAGCTGCTCGAGCAGGTCAAAGCGGGTGGCGGCAAGGTCGACCTCGCCGGGCTCACCCGAGCCGTCAACCTGGCCGCCTCGACCGATCTGCGCGGTGACGCGATCTTCTCGCTGATGCGCCAGGTGATCGGGACCCCACCAGCCAACCTGAAGCCGCAGCTGCGGCTGATCCGGCTGTGGCGGCGATCCGGCTCGAACCGCCTCGACGCCAACGGCGACAACCTCTACGACCACGGCGCCGCCGTCGCCCTGATCGACGCCTGGTGGCCGCGCTTCATCCAGGCCTCCTACGAACCTGGCCTCGGACCCGACCTCTACGCGCTGGTCGAGAGCCGCGTCCTCGGCACCGGCGGCTTTGGCTGGGACTGGGCGAGCGCCGTCTCGAAGGACCTGCGACTGATCCTCGGACGCCCCGAAGTCGACCCGCACTCGCGGATCTACTGCGGAGGCCCGGGCGCACTCCCGACTAATCGGGCGGAGCGAAAGCGCGCCCGAACCGCCTGCCGGACCGTCCTGCTCGACACCTTCCGGGCGGCGATCGCGGCCGTCGCCGCCGACCAAGGCTCATCCGATCCGGCCGACTGGAGGGTTCTCGCGACCTGCAACAACCCGGGTGAGGGTCCGTGCGACCAGATCGAACCGAACACCGCCGGAGCGATCGACACTCCCCCGTTTCCGTGGCAAAACCGCGGCACCTACCACCAGATCATCGAGGTCAAGGGACACCGCTAAGGGCCCGCGGAAGAATAAGTGCTCGATTTAGGCGGTCGAGGATCGAGCGGGGCGGTGGCGGCGTGAGGCCGGAATAGCAGCGCTATTGCGGCCTCACGACGGCGGTGATCCGCGACGGTAATCGGCCGCGTAAAGCCGCACTTATTCTTGTGCGGGCCCTAAGGGCGAGTCGGTCGACTATCCCGGTCCTGCCCCGATCGGGCGAAAATCGACGCGGTCTTCCCCGGTGGGGTTCCCCCGCACGCCGGACCGACCAAGCAGCCAACAGTCGGCGGCGCCGGGCGAAGAGGCGCGCTGAACGCCGCCCGGTCGAAGCTGCCCCGCCGCCGCCATTCGATGGCGCTTCGACTCATCGACGCCAAGTGCTCATGTTCGACTCGACGACCGTGATCGCTTCGTCGCCGAGACCAGCCAGCGCAGCTTCGGACTCGCTCGCAGCCGGGTCGACGCCAACCCGAACCGTCGAGTTCGAAGGGTCGATCCCGAACGTCATCGCGACCGGCTCTCCGGGCTGCTGCCAATCCCTCGCTTCAACATCCATGTAGGCGCGCCGAATCGATTCGGCGCTGTGGCAGCCGGGTGCGACCTTCACAACCAGCGGCCGCTCATCCGGGAGTGCAGCGACCGCTTGATCAAGCCGTGACTGCAGGGCATCCCGATCGGCAATCGTGGGATCGATCACCACCCGCAGCTGCTCGTTTAGCGGGTCGAGCGCAGGCCCGATCACGCCTTTGCGCAGCCTGGCGAGCGCGCCCTCCTCGTCATCAGCGACGGCGGAGTCGAGCACATTCTCGACAGCCGCGAAACCCTTCTGATGGCTGTCAAGCCAGTCCTCAACCGAAGCGAACTCCTCGAGGCCGAGGCTGTCGAGCGGACGTACAGAGCAGCCTTCGGCTTCGGGGGTTGCGCCTCCCCGGGCCGACGGCGGCGGCGCCGCGATCAGCACGATCAGCCCGATCAGCAGGAGCACGGGAAGCGCCAAAACCAACCAGTTGGTCCGCGAGCCTACTTCGTTCTGCCGAGTTATCTTGGTGCCCATTGGAACAGGATAACACTGGATTCTGGCAGCACGTCAGTACTTCAGCTTCGCCAGGAGCCTCGACAGGCGCCAGATATACGCCCGTCGGCAAACCGAGGATCTGCCGCTGGATCCGCGGATCGATTCCCGTTCGGTGCGCGGCCACCGAATCACCTCGTCGAGCGGACGAACCTGCAGAAACCCGCTATGCGGGGGTGAACTGCACGGTCGATCGGCTCGATCGCCAGTCGGCCAGGGCTCCGATTCGCACTCAGCCACCGACCGTCGCGGGGTCAGTATCACCGCCGGTATCCTCGGCCTCCGGTGAGCGGAAGGCGTGCTTGCGCCATCCGCCGGGCTTTTCGAACTCATACAGATCGAACGCGTCGACGTTCGGATCGATCGGAATCATCTCTACCGCGGAGTACGGAGTAAACGCGAAGTAGTCGTCGGACTCGGTGCGCCCGGCGTGTGAGTTCTCTGAGACCCAGACGAGGCGTTCGCTGTCGTGCCAGCCGTCAACCTCGTCGATCCCGAGATCGGACGCCCACCCTCTCACCCCGAGCGGGTTCGAGAGGCCGTCTCCCGCCCAGTAGCTGTGGTGCGAGCTGGCCCGGGACTGAGTCGATCCGTCCGAAGCGATCCGAACCTGGTAGCTCTCCCAGTCGTCGTCGTGGTAGCCGATCGAGCCCAGCGGCTCCGCGTAGCTGTTCGGGTAATACAGCCAGTACTGAAGGTAGAGACTGCCAGAGGCATCGCCGCCGCAGTCGGCATCGGACGGAATCGGCGCTTCGGGGTCACGGCAATCAACCACGTGGACGAAGGTGGTCGGCTTCATCCCGGCGATCGATTCGGTGATCTCGCCCGCGGTCTCGCTCGCGGCGCAGTCCCGGGTACGGCACTCGCGAAAGTCGACCGGGATGTCGACCTTGCCGAACTCATAGCGAATCTCGGGGAGGTTCTCGTGAAGCGCCTGAGCGATCTCGGGGCTCCAAGCGGCCTCAAGCTCGTCATCGCTGACCTCCCCCGCGCCGTCGCACGAGGACGACTCGTGATCGACGCCGCAGATCATCTTCGCGGCGATCGAGCGAGCAAGCGCGGCGCCCGGAAAGCTGAGCCCCGCCAGCGCCAAGATGGCGACAAAGAGCACCGCCACGACGGCGATCAAGCCGATCCACTCGGGACTGGCCTGGCCGGATTGCGAACGCCAAGTTCGCTCGCGCTCCGCGCATTGGTTAGGGTCTATCGGGGCATGAATCGTTGTTGGAGCGGCCATGCCCCGACGCTAGAAATCGAACCAACACCGGTGGGAAACAGACTGTGCCGATTGAGGCACGAGAGCGTGCCGATTGGCAGCAGATCGAGCGGATCGGGGCCGCGGCGGTGTTAATCGCCGGGCTGGTAGGGTCGGATCGATGGACTCGCCCGTCCCCCCAAAGATGCCACCGATTCCGCCGCGACCCGGCGACAAGCCGACCCAATCGCGTCGCCACTCATGGAAGACATGGGCGGTCGCGGGGTTGGCCTTGGCCGGGCTGATCTTTGTCGTCCAGAACTCCCAGAAGGTCGAGGTTGACTTCGTCTTCGCCAGCACCAACACCCCGCTTTTCTTCGCCCTCCTGATCGCGATGGTGATCGGGTTCACGGTTGGTTGGCTACTGCCGCGGCTGCGCCGCGATTCCTGAGCGCCCCCCGGGGCGGCGGGTTCGAATCACAAACGTGCCGCCAAATATCCACCAACTATGTCTTTGAAAGGCGCCTAAACGTGCCGCTATAATCACTTTGGTGATGCCGCTGGCCGGAAGAAGCGCGCGATGAAAGGCGACTATCGCGCCCGTCTGGCCGACCGGGAGCTGCGCGAATTGGTGACGGGAACAGGCGCGGTGGTGATCGAAGGTCCGCGCGCGTGTGGAAAAACCGAAACGGCGCGACGGCTCGCGGCGAGCGAGGTCTTGCTGGACATCGATCAAGGAGCCCTGGCGGCGGCGCAGCTCAACCCCAGCCTGATACTGGAGGGCAAAACCCCGCGCCTGATCGACGAATGGCAATTGGAGCCGTCGATCTGGAACCACGTTCGCCGCGCCGTCGACGATCGCGGTCGACCCGGCCAGTTCATTCTCACCGGATCATCCATTCCCACCGACGAGCACACCCGCCACAGTGGAGCGGGTCGGTTTGCCCGGCTGCGGATGCGGCCGATGTCGCTGTCCGAGACCGGCGCATCAACCGCGGCCGTCTCACTCGACGGGCTCATGCAAGGAGGGCGGGCCGACTCCCCCGATTCGGGCATCTCACTCCCCGAGATTGCCGAGCTGATCAGTCGAGGCGGATGGCCCACCCTGGTCGACCTCCCGCTCAAGGTCGGATTGCGCGCGGTTTCCGACTACCTCGATGAGGTTCGGCGAACCGATATTCGCCGGGTTGATGGCGTCAACCGAGACCCGGAGAGAGTTGGGCGGGTGATGGCGAGCCTGGCGCGCAACGTCGCAACCGAGGTAAGCGCAGCAACGATCGCCGCCGAGACCTCCCCAAACGATCCACCCAAGCAGCACACGGTCGGCGAATACCTTTCGGCTCTGGAGCGGCTTTTTGTCGTCGAAAATCAACCGGCTTGGGCGCCGCATCTGCGCTCGCGCCATCTGCTTCGCGGAGCGCCAAAGCGGCACTTCGTTGATCCGTCGCTGGCGGTAGCGGCCCTCCGCAGCTCTCCCGATCCGCTCCTGCGCGACCTCAATCGGTTCGGCCTGATGTTCGAATCACTGGTCGTCCGGGATTTGCGGATTTACTCGCAGGCGATCGGCGGCACGGTTTCGCACTACCGCGACAGCAGCGGTCTCGAGGTCGACGCGATTGTCGAGGCGCGAGACGGTTTGTGGCTCGCGATCGAGGTCAAACTGGGCGGGCAGCGGCAAATCGAGGAGGCCGCCCGCGAGCTGACTAAATTCGTCAGCCGGATCGACACGGCTCGCTGCGGAGATCCCGCAGCCTTGGTGATCATCGTGGCAAGCGGCTATGCCTACACGCGTCGGGACGGCATCCAGGTGGTTCCGATCACCACCTTGGGGGGCTGAGTACCCCGGGATGCCGGTCGGGCGGACCCGCCGCGCTGGGCGGATCTGGACAAATGTCGCAGCGCCCGGTTCAACCCGCGGTCCGCAGGTGCCGATGGCAGGGAATGAGCGCGCCCGGTGCCGATCCGACGATCCGTGGTCACCGCGCCCGATCGCGACGACTTGCCGAACAATCCGGCTTCACCTTGGTCGAGCTGCTGGTCGTAACCGTAATCTTGGCCCTACTGGCGGCGGTCGCGATCCCCTCTTACTTCAGCCAGCGCGACCGCGCCGCCGACAATCGCGCAACCCAACAGCTACAGGTCTCGGCGCGAGCGCTCGAGACCTACGCAACCGACAACGGCGGCGGCTACGAGAATGCCACCGTCGGCAAGCTGATCAATCTCGAACCGACGCTCGGCGGATCCTTCCTCAGCCTCGAGTCGCCGGTCGGACACCGCAGCTTTACCGTCCACGTCAAATCTTCGACCGGGGGCACCTTCACGATGGCGCGAATCAGCGCCGGAGATATCACTCGCAGCTGCGACACCCCGGGCAGCGGCGCCTGCCACGCCGACGGTACTTGGTAGCGGGCCGACACGTCGCCGGGGCTGGAGATACCCGGCGCTCCCCGCTTTCGTTGCCGTTGAACTTCGGTCGGCTTTGGGTCAGGATCTGATCGGCGCTGCGACAGGACCGAGACTACACTCGGAGCCTGATGGCGGAGACTGCGCGGGACAGTTACGACCTGGTAGCGGATGAGTTCGAGAAGCGAATCGAAGCGGTCGCCGTCCTTGCGACCGCGGCGCTGAGCGAGCTTGAGCGGCTTCCCTGGGAGGAGTCTGCGGATTTCCAAGCCGAGGTCCGCCGGCTCAACCTCGCCGGTCGCGCCGATCAGGCACGGTGCTTCCGCGCGGGGCGCCTGATTCCCGACGCCTGCCGCGCGCTCGACGTTGAAGCGATCCACCTGAGCATTCGGGTCGGGCTGTCACTCGAGGCGGTGCTGCGCATCTATCGGATCTCCCACGCGTTTGCCACCGACGCATGGCTGATGGCGGTCGAGGCGGCGTCCCTCGATCAGAGCGATCGGCTCGGCCTTGCCCGGACAGTCGTGCGGTTTTGCGACGCCTACGATGATCGCGTCGAAGCGCTTGTCTCGGCCGAGTATGGACGGACTCGCCGCTGCGATTCCGAGGACCGCGATCGCCGGTCGCTGCGAATCGCGATGGAGATCATCCGCGGCACGATCGAGTGGGGCGCCCTCGACTACTCGCCGGACCAAAATCACATCGCGGTGATCGCCTGGGGGGCCGAGGCGCGCCGCGCCGTGAATGACTTCTCGCGCTTGCTCGAAACTACCCCGATGGCGTTCTTCGTCGGAGAAGACCGCCCGCTGATGTGGGCCTGGGTGGGGACGGGGGGGTCGATCAGCGCGGCGCAGCGCGACGCCTTGCGCCGGTTCCGCACCCCACCCGGCACCTCGCTCGCGATCGGTACCCAGGCCCCGGGCGTGACCGGGTTCCGGCGCAGCCACCGGGAAGCGGGCGAGGCCTACGTCGTCGCGCAGCGATCGGGCGACCCGGTGACGTTCTTCGACGATGTCGCGGCCGAGGCATTCTCGATGCGTGACCTTCACCTCGCTCGCCAGTTCGCAGACGCGGTCTTGGCGCCGCTAACCGGGATGACCGCGGGCGCCGCCGAGCTCCGGGTGACCCTGCGCGCCTACTTCGCTGCCGGCCAGAACACCTCGGCCGCGGCCGCGGCCCTCGGCGTCCACGAACAGACGGTCGCACGCCGCCTGACCGCGATCGAACGACAGACCGGGGCAACGATCAACTCCCGGCGCACCTCGTTCGAGCTTGCGCTGAGCCTCGAAGCTTTGACAGAGCCCGTCGAATGGCGGACCGACCTGCCGCGGCCGCACACGTGAGTCATGCATCGGCGCCGCTCGGATGCGTGCAATCCACGCTTGACGGGAACCATCGGGGCGACATAGGTTGTCCGTGATCCGCGGCAGCGCTGTGGCCGTGGCCCGAACCCGATTGGAGGAGTTGGATGAGGTCGACCGCGAAGGCAGTTGTGCTCGTCGTATCGGTGCTGGCGGTGTTCGTTCATCCCGCGTTTGCGTTCGGGCTGACTCCGCCGCTGCCGTTTGAGGACAACGGCAGCGCAATTGACGGAGCATCGGCGCAGGCCGATCAATCCCAATTCCTGCGTCAAAGCCTGTGGGGTCGTGCGACGCTCTTCGACTGCGTCAGTGGTGGCCAAGGCGGCCGGATCAGCCAGGTTCTAAGCGGCGGGGACCAGCATCTGCGGAGCGACGGCTCGCCCCAGACGGAGCCGGATTTTCGACGGCTGACGGCGTTCGAGGCCGATCACACCGGCACCACCGGGAGTGATCCGCATCGCTGCGAACTCGGCCGCAACCGCCGACTCAACACCGACGACGGGACCGGCGCGGACCAGTTCGGGCGCTGGGACGGCCGGACCATGTTCTACAAGGACGGCGACCACACCGCCACCTACGAGTCAATCCGGTTGCCCGCCGATTTTCACGTCAACGACCCAAATTGGCAGGTCGTGATGCAGATAAAGCAGACTCAACCCTACGCGGGTGAGTGGATTTACCGCAGCACCGACGAGGGCGGCTGCACCCCGTACCCCCTGACCAGCCCGCGCGCCGGTGCACTCCTTCGTACCTGTGGACCGGCGCTCTCGGTCGAGGCCCGCTATACCGATCCGCCCGATTCGCGTCCCGCGGGCTCCTACTGGGTCGTTCAAAACTTTCACAAGGAGATCTGGTGGGCGCCTGCGTCGACCAGCATCTGGACGAGGTTTCGCCTCGACGTGAACTGGTCGCCGACGCCCGCGCAGGGGTCGCTCGACATCGATGTCGACCTCAACAACGACGGGGATTTCACAGATTCCCAGGAGAACCAGGGCACGATCACGAACATTCCGACCATGGCGGTCGTGAAGGACGACGATCCCTCCGGCCTTTCCGCCGGTCAAGCGATCCCGGCCAGCCTTCGTACCGGCCCATACATCAGCAACAACATCAACTGCGGCGTGCCGGGGAACTCGGGATGCTCGGTCGATGTTGACAGCATCGAGGTAGTCGACCTTCAAGCGCCGACCCCGAAGGTGACGATTCCCCAACCCAACCTCGAGGCGAACCAGTCATTTGAGACCCCCGATTGCTCGCAGGGGTCAACCACCGGATCGACGACCGGCTGGGATTCCTTCAACGGGACCATCGCCACGGTCAACAGCCCGCTCGATGCGCCACATTGCAATTGGTACGCCCGCGTCAGCCCCGCCGCTGGCGCCACCTCCTACACGATCGACGACGCGACCAACCCGGTGTCGTCCTCGCGAGCTGGCCGGACCTACACCGGAACCGCCTGGGTCAAGGGCGACGCGAGTTCGGCAGGCAAGGTCCTGAACGCGACGATTCGCGAAGGTGCGGGAGCGTCCGTCGGATATACGACGGCCTCGGTCGTGCTCAGCGCCGACACCTGGAAGCAGATCCAGGTGTCGCGGACCGCCACTACCTCCGCCAACCCGATCGACCTCTACTTCTGGCGTGGTAGTAGCGGCGGGGTGAGCGCCGGTGAGAGCTTCCTGATCGACGCCGTCTCGCTGCAGGCACCCAACGCAGCCCCGACCGCCAACTTCAGCTATAGCTGCTCGGGGTTCACCTGCTCGTTCGCTGATTCCAGCTCCGATAGCGATGGCACGATCCAGACGCGTGCCTGGTCGTTTGGCGATGGGACGAGTTCGAGTTCGACCAACCCGACCCACGGATTCCCCGGCCCCGGCACCTACGCGACCCGGCTGACCGTAACCGACGACGATGGCGGCTCGAACTCGCTGACCAAGAACGTCGTCCTGGCGAAGGTCACGATTCCCCAGCCCAACCTGGAAGCGAACCAGTCCTTTGAGACCCCGGATTGCTCGCAGGGGCCGACCAGCGGATCGATCGCCGGATGGTCCTCCTACAACGGGACCCTGGCCACCGTCAACAGCCCGGCCGATGCGCCTCATTGCAATTGGTACGCCCGGGTCAGCCCCGCCGCCGGCGCCACCTCCTACACGATCGACGACGCCTCCAACCCGGTGTCGTCCTCGATCGCCGGGCGGACCTACACCGCCACCGCCTGGGTCAAGGGCAGTGCGAGTTCAGACGGCAAGACCCTGAACGCGATAATTCGCGAGGGGGCCAGCGGATCGGTCGGTTACACCACCGCCTCGGTTGTGCTCAGCGCCAGCACCTGGAAGAAGATCCAGGTGTCGCGAACCGCGACCAAGTCGGGCAAGCCGATGGACCTGTATTTCGCGCGCCCAAGTAACGGCGGGGTAAGCGCCGGTGAGAGCTTTCTGATCGACGCCATCTCACTCGTCCGCCCGTAACCGAGCAGGAGATCGACAGCGGGGCCTCGCCTCCCCGCCCACCGGGCTTTGCTTCAACAACCGCCTCGGCCCCGAAGCGACCGGCAGGGTTGCCTCGCAATCAAGCCCCCCCCCCGAAGTGAGCCGCCCTGAAGTGGGCCGCCTGAAGTGAAGGGGCCGATCGAGCCGCTCCCCGAGCCCGACCGGTTCGGCCGACCTCAGCCACCAGGCGTCGGGCGCAGATCCGAAGCTGCGACAAAACTGGCAGTGACGCCCGCCAGGCCGACGATACCCCGGAGCGGTCCGAAGCGGTCCGAGGGCGCTTAGCCGTCCGCCCGCCCGACACCGAGGCGGCGCGAGCTACAGCTTGCCGACCTCAGAAGCGATCTCCTGGGCGGCGCCCTTGGCGTCGGCAAACAGCATCGCGGTCTTGTCGAGGTAAAAGAGGTCGTTGTCAATCCCGGCGAAACCGGGGCTCATCGAGCGCTTGATCACGATCACCTGCTGCGCCTCGTGGCACTCGATGATCGGCATCCCGGCAATCGGGCTGTCGGGATCTTCCTTGGCCGCCGGATTGGTGACATCGTTGGCGCCGATCACGATCGCGACATCGGTCCGCGGCATGTCGGGGTTGATGTCCTCCATCTCGACCAGCCGCTCATACGGGACATCGGCCTCGGCGAGCAAGACGTTCATGTGGCCGGGCATCCGCCCCGCCACCGGGTGAATCGCGTAACGAACCTCGATGCCCCGCTTCTCAAGCGCATCCCCCATCTCCTTGACGGCGTGCTGGGCCTGCGCGACGGCAAGGCCGTAGCCGGGGACGATCACGACCGAATCGGCGTAGGCCAGCGAGATCGCCGCGTCCTGGGCGCCGATCGAGCGGTGCGGTCGCACCTCGATGTCGCCCTTGGCACCGCCCGCCGGCGCGCCGCCAAAGCCAGCGAAAAGGATGTTCGCGACCGAGCGATTCATCGCGGTCGCCATCTCGAGGGTGAGGATCGTGCCTGAGGAACCGACGATCGTGCCGCCGACAATCAGGGCGGTGTTATCGAGCGCGAATCCGGCAGCGGCCGCAGCGAGGCCGGTGAAGGCGTTCAGCAGCGAGATCACAACCGGCATGTCGGCGCCCCCGATCGGCAAGACGAACAGGTTGCCGAGAACCGCGGCGCCGATCAGGCAGGCGACGAAGATCGCCTCACTCGGGCTCTCGTTGTCGATCGCCAGCGAAACGCAGCCCGCGACGATCGCGACCAGCAAGATCCCGTTGAGGAAGGTCTGTCCGGGCAGCTTGACCGGCCGTTGCGGCAGCAGGTCCTGGAGCTTGCCGAAGGCGATGTTCGAACCCCAAAACGAAACCGACCCGACGACCATCGAGAACAGGATTGGGACGAAGCTCTCGAGCTCGAAAACGACGCCATCGTGGATTCCGCTACGGAACTCCGACCAGGCGATCATTGCGACCGCGCCGCCGCCAAGGCCGTTGTAGAGGGCGACCATCTGTGGCATGTCGGTCATCGCAACCCGGGCCGAAGCAGCCCAACCAACCGCGGTGCCAGCCCCGAGCGCGGTGATGATGATCGGCCAGTTGTCGATCGCGTCGGTCGCCAGCGTCGCCGCGACCGCGATCGCCATCCCGACGGCGGCGATCATGTTGCCGCGCTTCGCGGTCGTCGGGTGGGTGCCCTGCTTGATCCCGACGATGAAGAGAACGAACGCGGCGATATAGCAGCCGGTAATGAAGTCCGAACCGGTTGCGATCGCGATCGGCCCCATCACTCGCTGCCCTTCTTCTTCGGCTTGCGGACGAACATCCCGAGCATCCGGTCGGTGACCAAAAAGCCACCGACGACGTTGACGGTCCCGAAGAAGATCGCGATCCAGCCGATTACATCGGTCAGCAGTGAATTGGACTCGCCAATCACCAGGAGGCCGCCGAGCACGACGATGCCGTGAATCGCGTTGGTCTGCGACATCAACGGGGTGTGAAGGGTCGCCGGCACCTTCGAGATCACCTCGAAGCCGACGAAGACCGCCAAGACGAAGATCGTTACCTCACCAATCAGATCCATCAGCCGGCGACCTCCTTCGCGCGTTCGTGGCGGATCTCGCCACCGTGGGTAATACAGGCCCCGGCAACCACCTCGTCGGCGAAGTCGAGCTTCAGGGCGCCCTCCTCGACGATCAGATTGATCAGATTCTCAAGGTTCTTGGCATAAAGCTGCGAGGCGTGGGCCGCCATGTCGGAGGCGAGGTGCTGCGGGGCGATTATCTTCACCCCGTTCTCGGAAACGACGGTGCGACCCGCCTCGGTCAGAGCGCAGTTGCCGCCGGAATCACCGGCCAGGTCGATAATCACCGAGCCGGGCGCCATGTTGGCGACCGCCTCGGCGGTGACCAGGATCGGGGCAGCGCGACCTGGGATCTGCGCGGTCGTGATGATCACGTCCTGGCGAGCGGCGTTCTCGGCCAGCGCAACCCGGACCTGGTCGTTTTCCTCGTCGGTCAGAGGGCGCGCGTAACCGCCGGCGTCTTCGGCGTCAGGGATGAAGTCGAGCTCTAGCGGGCGACCGCCGAGCGAGGCGACCTGCTCCCAGGCGGCGCGACGAATGTCGAATCCGGTGACGACGGCCCCGAGTCGCTTCGCGGTGGCGATCGCCTGCAGTCCGGCGACCCCGGCG
>JAHEXU010000029.1 GCA_023251975.1 bacterium
CTACGGCTTCGGCCCCCTGCGAACCATCCCCTCAACCCTCAGCTATCCCCGCACCATCCTCGGCCAGAGTTCCGACCTAGAAGTCCGCATCGAAAACGGCTCAACCGTCAATTCGCTCGAGATCACCGACCTCTCAATCAGCGGTGCCCAATCCGCCGCATTCTCAGTCAACGCCGAGGACTGCACGACCGCAACCCTGCCCGTCGACGACTTCTGCACCGCCACCGTGCGCTTCAACCCCTCCCAAGCCGGTTCCGCGAGCGCAGGGCTCGAGATCACCCACAACGGCCCCGGTGGCCCCCGAACCGTTGATCTCAACGCCACCGGCATAACCCTCGAAACCAACCCCAGCTCGATTAACTTCGGCACCGTCGTCGCCAGCCAATCCGGCGCCCCGTCGCCAATCACGATCACCAATCATGGTTCAACCGCCGCAACAATCTCCGGCGCCTCACTAACCGGCTCCAACCCAGGCTCCTTTTCCTTTGACGTTTCAGCCTGCACCGCCTCAGCCCTGGCTCCTGCGGCCAGGTGTCAGGCCACCGCCACCTTCTCTCCAACCGCAGGTGGCGGTCAGAAGACCGCCACGCTCCAGATCGCAGACGACACCGCCGCAAGCCCGAGCGAGATCTCGCTGACCGGTGTCGCCACAAGTCCCCAGGTCATCCTGTCCAAGGGACTGATCAACTTCCCAGCCCGTCGCGCCTCCACACAGAGCCCGACCCAGACGGTCCAGCTGACAAACCAAGGTGATGCCCCGCTGACCATCAGCTCCGTTGAGATCAGCGCCTCCGGTCAGGCCGACTTCCAGCTCGCCTCCGAGACCTGCACCGCCGCCTCACCGATCCCACCCACCGGCGGCACCTGCTCAGCCGAGGTTCGCTTCGCTCCGTCATCGGCTGGCAACAAGACCGGCCAGATGCGCTTCATCAATAGCTCCCCCGACAGTCCCCATTTCACCAGCCTGACCGGAACCGGGACGGCCTCAAACGTCTCCTTCAGCACCCCCGCGCTGAACCTCGGCACCGTCAGGGTCGGCCGATCAAGTAGCTCTGAGCGCTTCACGATCACAAACTCCGGAACTGCCTCGCTAAACACCTCCTCGGTCTCACTCGGTGGGGCAAACCCCGGTCAGTTCTCAATCAGCGCTCAAACCTGCACGACCGCGGCCGTTGCCCCGGCTGCGAGCTGCGCCGTTGACGTTGTCGCCACCCCGGATGGACCCGGGAATAGACAGGCGAGCGTGGTCGTTACAAGCGACGCCCCCAACTCCCCCCACGGCGCCTCGGTTTCAGCGACCGGAATCCGGCCGCTCGCGGAAATCACGCCAACCACGCTCGACTTCGGTGCCCACCACGCCGGGACACCTTCAAGCGCGCAGGTCACAGTCGAAAACACCGGCAGCGATGCTCTGCTGGTCTCCTCGTTCGCTATCCAGGGCGCCGATGCCTCTGATTTCTCGATCATCTCCCAGACCTGCACCTCCCACACGATCGCGGTCGGCTCCGAATGCGAGGTCGACATGCGCTACTTCTCAAGCGACGAGGGTGCGTCCCAAGCGGCACTTCTAATCGACACCGACGATCCGAGGGGAACCCATACCGTCACCATGTCGGGCGAGGCAACCTCGGTTGGAGTCCTGCCAGACGCAGATGGCGATGGCGTTGCTGACATCGAGGATGCCTGCCTGAATATCCACGCCGATAGCTTCGATCCCGATCTCGACGGATGCCCCGGGCCATTCGCAAAGCTCCGATCCTTCCCCTCCTTTTCGCTCACCAACGGAGTCTTGACCACACTCTTAGTCGGCGCTCCCGATGGCTCCCAAATCACCGTTAGCTGCGAGCGAAACTGCGGGCGCTTTGACTTCCAGACCAAGATCTCCAGCGGCAACGGCAGTCGCGCTGTTGAGTTTGGCGAGCTAACGCAGGCAAAGCCAACCGTCGGTGCCGAGATTGCCATTCGCGTTACCCGCGGCGGCGCCTTTGGGGACTACCACCACCTCGCTATCAAGGACACCGAGAAGGGTCCGACGGTTTCACGCTCGGCTCAGTGCATCCTCCCATTCTCAACGGTCCCGATCCCCGCGAAGAAGTGTGCTTCAACCGGGCCCCAAAGGCTTGCCGATGTCGACCTCGATGGAGTCCGCAACTCGTTGGACCGATGCCCCGATCGCAACCCACAAGAACTTGACTTCGACGGTGACGGGTGCATAGGTCCATTGCCAATCGTTGGTTCCCAACGTCCGACCTTCAACGCCAAGAGTACTCGCAAGGGCCTGGTCATGAAGTCCTTTTCAATCGATGTTCCCGCTGACACCACCGCCCGTTTGATGGATTGCTCCAAGCGCTGCAAGCGCGGCCAGCAACTCCGTCGCTCAACCCCCGGGACGATGAAGTTCAGGCGGATGCCGGGTGGCATGCTCAACGGCTACGTCGTCGACTTCGGCAATCGCGTCGTCCTCCAGGTCACCGCCCCTGGTCGTTTTGGTCTCGAGCACAGCTGGAAGATCGGCAAGAAGCGCGGCTCTGCAACCGCCGAACGCACTACCCGCTGCATGAGACCTGCGTCACGGTCAAAATACGTGCCATGTTCTTGAGGGTTTTGGGATGAGGGGGCGGTGGTTGGGGGGGTATGCGTTGTTTGGTCTGATCGGACTGGGTGTCGGCGTCGTGCTGGGCGTCCTCATTACCGGTGGTGAGAACGCGCGGGACGGACTCGGCGAAGGTGAAGAGATTTCAATTCCTGCCAGCAAGCCGTTCGAGCTTGGCAAGGCGAGTGATCTACCTAAGCTCGGCGATACTCCGATAGTCCCGACGGTGACTTCTCCGACGCCGACGCCGACGCCCACGCCGACGCCGACGCCGACGCCGACGCCCACGCCGACGCCCACGCCCACACCTGCGCCATCTGGCGGCGGCGGAGGTTCGCCCGGCGGCGGGAGTATCCAGCTCGGATGATCAACTCCGGGGAACTCCCTGCGGGCACAACAATCGGTGGCTACGAAATTGTGGGCACGCTGGGTCAGGGCGGTATGGGGGTGGTATATGAGGCCACTCAGAGGTCGGTTGGCCGAGCCGTCGCTCTCAAGCTGCTATCCATCGAGTTTTCATCGGACCCCGAGTTTCAAGAGAGGTTCCGGCGCGAGGGCCAGATGCAGGCTCTGCTGGAACACCCAAACATTGTTCCACTCCACGAGACAGGCGAATCCTCGCACGGGTTGTTCATTTCGATGCGCTTGGTGCGCGGCACGACGCTCAACGAGATTATTGTCGCGGGCGACCTCGACGCGCGACGGGCGCTCCGGCTTCTTCGGCCAATCGCCAGCGCACTGTCCGCCGCGCATGAAATCGGTCTGGTCCATCGTGATTTGAAGCCAGCGAACATCCTGGTGGACCTACGCGATCATTCATATTTGGCGGATTTTGGCTTGAGCAAGCCAATCGCGCAACGAGGCCTGACCGCGAGTGGGATGTTTGCTGGGACCGCGCACTACGCGTCCGCCGAACAGGCGCGTGGAGAAGAGGCGACGGCTGCAAGTGACGTCTATGCGCTCGGAGCGGTAATCTTCGCGGCGCTCGCGGGCCGAGCGCCGTTTGGGGATCGCTCCGACCAAGCTGCGCTTGTCGCTAACGCCACGGAAGACCGCCCAGCGATTACATCGTTGCGCCCCGACCTACCTCCGACGATCGACGGGGTCCTTCGGCGCGCGATGGCAATCGACCCTGAACAGCGGCAAGCCAGTGCCGAGCAGGTCATTGATGATCTCGACCGAGTGCTCAGACGCGCCTCGGCCACCGTGATGTCGGCACCTGTTCGTACGGTTGCGTCGGTTGGGGTCGCGGATGTCCGCCGCGATTCGTTGGGGTCTGCATCGGACCACGGGTTCGCGGGCAAGTCAGCGCCTGGTCAGGCAACGCCTAGCGGAGACGCTGGGGCCCGGCCGGGATTCAAAACGATTGTCGGGACTGTCGCTGTCACGGCCGGTCTAGGGTTCGGCGTTTCTGTAGGGCCGTTCGGTGGAAAGCACAGTTCGAGTCCGGTCCTTTCCGGGACTGCTTCCGGGCCTCAGGTACAGTTCGCCTTTCCCGCCGAGATGGCTCGAGTCGATCCGGGCGATGTGCGGCCCCGCGTTTCGCTTAAGCAACCGGTCGCGGTCTCCGGGTCACTGGACGGCCAGTCAGTGTCGTTCATCTCTGGGGAGACCGCGGCGGTTGGACCCTCGCTCCTGCCCCAACCACTACGAACGGACGCTAGCGTCCGTTCGTCGGATCGTCGCATGACCACGATAGGATCGAATCAGGGGGCGGTCTACTCCGATGCGCAGTTCGATCGACGACCGGCCCGCGTCTACGCGATCCCGACGCGTGATGGAGTGAGCACATCGGTTTGTTTGATGACAGCGATTGCATCTGCAGTTGCTGACGCATGTGATGCGATGGCCACATCGGTGGAGCCATCTGCTGAGCCCGTCGGGTTGGGTGTCGACCCCGTCTACGCCGATGACCTTAAGGAGGCCATCGTTCCGCTGATCCAGAAGCGACGCCGACTGCGACAGCGGCTCGCTCAGTCGCCGCTCGCAGAGGACCAAGCGCTGTTGGCGAGTCGGCTTGCCGACGCGTATGCAGCGACAGCCGCTACGCTTTCCAAGGCCGAGCCCGTTCCACAGGTTGGCGATGTCCACCATGAGCTGATCTCCGGGGTGACCGACGCAGCCGCTCAGTATAGACGGCTCGGAGCAGCCGCTCGAGAGGCCTCCGCCGCGACGTTCGATCGCGCAGCCGCTGACGCGATCGGTGCTGAGAAGGCTCTGGATAAGACCTTATGGACCCTATCGGCTCGCGGCTACGGACCCTGAACTGGCCTTCCGCCCAGGTGGATCAGCGCCCCGGAGGCTTCACGTTAATACGGCCCTGCTGGGCCGGGCGCCTTGGTTTCCACCCCCAACCGGCGAGGAGAACCAAATATGTGTGTACCTACGAGTATACGTATACGCCTCGATAATGCACGCGAAAGCAAAGCAGTCGTGTGCCTACAGCTTCTGGACTTTTTTAGGGGGTGAAACCTCCGGTTTAAAGGCAAAGCGGTGTCCGGGGACCAGTCCATGGACCTACGAGCTGCGGAACTCCGGTGATCGGTACATTTTTTGGGCAAGATCGGACGGAGTTTCACCGTGGCGAGCGCAGCGCCATGACCTCATCCATCACCCAAGATCGCGCTTGCCCACCCTCGCACGGTGTCACGCTCTTCGAGCGGAGGTCCCACGTCGAGGGGTGGCGTCGGCGCCGTCAGATCCGGGGGATAGCGTCAGGTGCCGCGGCGAGAGGGAGCCGGTCGCGCGGCGGGCCGCCGACCGGCGGACGCTTCGTTGTGTCCCCGTGCCCCCGAGCGCGGTCGATCAGCGATCGGCCGGTCGATCCGACCTTCCTGGTCGCCGATCTGGCCGCCTATATCGCCCTGACCGAGGCGCACGGGGACGACCAGGCGGCCGACGCGGCGCTGGGGTTCAACAAGGCCGTTCCGGGCCGCGGTTGCCCGATTACCCCGCCGAGGAGGTGAAGGCGATCGGCGATGCGCTGTTGGTCCGCGTCCCGGACCCGACGCGGGGCGGGGCGGCCAGCGGCGCGGATCGTTGTCGACTACGGCAACCGCCACCGTGCGCTGGGGATCGGGGTCGGGGTCCACACCGCCACCACGGCGCGGCGTGGCGATGAGTCGTTTGGTGGCGCCGCCAACTTCGCCTCTCAGGTTGCCAATCTCGCCGAACTCTGAGTAGTGCGCAGCCGCCTGCGACGCCGACCGCGAGCGCTAGCGCGCCTTCGTCGCGGCCGACCCGGGCCTCGCAGGCCCCGAGGACGCTCAGGGCTCGATTGCCGCCCGCTCCGGCGGCGTCAAGATCGGCTCGGTTTGGGGGTCTGATCCGAGCCGACGCGGCAGGCCGCGCGGGGCCGCGGGCATGTCGTGGAGGACCCACAGACCGGAGGCGGCGGTTAGGCCTGCGACGATCGCGATCGCGCCGCTGTATCCGAGCCCGTCGGCGACGGTGCCGGCGATCAGGGCGCCGAGGGCGTAGCCGAGATCGCGCCAGAAGCGATATACCCCGACCGCCGAAGCGCGCCCGACCGGGCTGACGGCGTCGGAGATCGCGGCGATCAGGGTCGGGTAGACGAGCGCGGTGCCGACCCCGAGTAAAACGGCGGCGGCGGTGGCGATCGCGACCCGGCCGCCGCTCAGGGAGAGGGCCGCGAGGGCGGCGCCCTGGACGAGCATCCCGGTCACGATCAGCGGCTTGCGCCCGATTCGGTCGGACCAGTCGCCGGTCGCAATCTGGGCGAGCGCCCAGACGGCGGGGTAGACCGCCGCGACGAGGCCGATCTGGCGGGCGCTGGCGCCGTGGGCGGCGAGGAACAGCGGCACCAGGCCCCAGGCAAGCGCGTCGTTTAGGTTGTTGACTAGGCCCGCCTGCGAGCACGAGCGAAGCGCCGGGACGCGGTAGGTTGCCTTGGCGAGCGCGGCGCGCAGGCGCGGCGGCGCGGGATTGGGGTCGGCACCGTGGGTAGATTGCTCAAGCGCGACGTGTCCGGCGGTGTCGCGGACAAAGAGCATCGAGAGCAGGAAGCCGCCAGCCGCGATCGCGGCGCCAGCGACCCAGAGCACGTCGCGGGCGGCAAACGAGCCGGCCAGCCAGCCGCTCAGCCCGGCGGCGAGCGCAACCCCGCCGTAGCCTGCGGCCTCGTTGAGCCCGAGCGCAAAGCCACGGCGTTTCGGGCCGACCAGGTCGATCTTCATCACGACCGTCATCGACCAGGCAAGCCCCTGATTGACCCCGAGCAGCGCGTTGGCGGCGACGATCCAGCCCCAACTCGGCGCCGCCGCGATCAGCAGCGGGACCGGTAGCGCCGCGGCCCAGCCGGCGATCAAAAGCCGACGCCGCCCAACCCGCTGGGCGAGCGTTCCGGCAGCCAGGTTCGTCAGCGCCTTGGCGACCCCGAAGGCGACGATAAACGACAGTACCGCGGCACTCGAGCCCAGCCCGAAG
The DNA here is from genome assembly GCA_023251975.1 of bacterium. Classification (GTDB taxonomy): domain Bacteria; phylum Actinomycetota; class Thermoleophilia; order Solirubrobacterales; family 70-9; genus JAHEXU01. The sequence continues at coordinate 7,040 of JAHEXU010000029.1, forward strand.
TCTTGGCGCCCAAGCAGCGGCAGTGTCGAGCGCTCGAGGCCGACCATCATCCCGACGAACCCGTTGACCGCGACCAGCAGCGCGAACTGGCTGGCGTTCTCGCGCAGCCCCAACCGGATCTGGGGTGGTGTCATCCGCTCTTGCGCGGCGGTCGGCCGCAGCGATTGGCCGCGACGATCGCCGCCTGGTGCGCGGGCGCGGGCGGGATGTCCGTCGTCAGCGCCGCCACAAACTCGTCTTCGGAGGCGAACCTGAGCGCCGGGTTGTGGCGGCGCTCGAAGCCCACCGTCGAGATCGGGTTGGCCGAGAGGCCGCGACCGCAAACCGACCCGGAGTAGTGCGACGGGTATAGGACGAGGTCGTCGGGAAGCGCGAGCAGACGTTCGGTCAGCGACCGATAGAGGGTGCCTGCCATCTGTTCGACGGTCTGCTCGCCGTCCGCGTGCAGGTCCGGTCGGCCGGCGTCGCCGACCAGCAAGCTGTCGCCGGTCATGACGAACCACGGCTCCTCGCCGCGAGTCCGGTCGGTGACCAGGTAGGCGTGATGGGCGAGCGCATGGCCGGGGGTGGCGATCGCCTCGATCTCGACGTTGCCGAGCTTGATCAGCTCGCGGTCGCTCAGCGGGTGGTGCTCGAACTCGACCCCGGCGCCCACCGGCAGGTAGGCAGTGGCGCCGGTGCGAGCGACCAGTTCTGGCAGGCCCGAGACGTGGTCGGCCTGCAGGTGCGTGTCGAGGACGGCGACGATTCGAGCGCCCTGAGCGGCGGCCAGCTCGATGTAGTGATCGACCAGATCGATGTGCGGGTCGACGACCGCGAAGGCGCTGCGGCTCTTGCATCCCAGCAGGTAGGAGGCGCAGGCGGTCTCGTCGTTGAGGAGCTGGCGGAAGAACATCGCTTGACAATTTATCAAGTAATCGCTTTAATGCCAACTATGGGATCGCGGACCGAGAAGAACACCCTGTTCGAATCGATCGCGCTGATGGGCAAGGCGTTCGCCAGCCCGGTGCGTTTGGAGTTGTTGGACCTGCTGGCTCAGGCGCCGCGGACGGTCGACCAGCTGGCACGCGCCAGCGACCAATCGACCGCCAACGCCTCACAGCACCTGCAGGCCCTGACGGCCGCCGGTCTCGTCTCGCGGACCCGCGAAGGCACAAAGATCCGCTACGCCCTGGCCGGCGACGGCGCGCTGTCGCTATGGCTGGCGCTCCGCGACGCCTCGATCGCCGGGCTCGGGGCGGTCGAGCGGGCCGCCCGCGACTACCTCGGCGAGGAGGTTGACGCGATCGGGCGCGACGAGCTGATTACAAGGCTGCGCGCCGGAGATGTGGTGCTCGTCGATGTCCGACCGGCCGAGGAATACGAGGCCGGGCATATCGAGGGCGCGCACTCGATCCCGATCGAGGAACTGCAAAAGCGGCTGGCCGAGCTGCCGGCCGACCAAGCGGTCGTGGCCTACTGCCGCGGCCCGTTTTGCGCCTACGCCCACCAGGCGGTCCGGCTCTTGCAGGCCAACGGGCGAGAGGCGCGACGCCTAGGCGAGGGTTGGCCGGAGTGGCGGCTCGCCAGCAAGCCCGCGGAGAACAACCGGGTCGCATGAGGGGAGATCAACCAATGGGTGCGATCGATTGTCCGTGTGGTCACCATTTCGAGGCGGCAAACGACGAGGCGCTGTTGCGCGCCTGTCGCGAACACGTCGAACGCGATCACCCGGAGATGCAGCGCACCGACGCCCAGCTTCGGGAGCAAATCGCAGCCGACGGTTTTGAGCCGAGGCCGGGCCCGATATCCGGGGCGGGCGCCTGGATGCGGACCAACCTGACGACGCAGGGCTACTGCCTGACCGATTCCGAGCGACGCCGGCTCGCGGTCGGGCTGCGCTTCTCGACCGGAGTCTGCCTGGCGCTGGTGGTCGTTGCGCTGGTCCTTCAGTCGGCGGTTGTCGTGTTCGCGCTCTGCGCCGTCGGGCTCGTTGGGGGGTTCAGCGCCCGCCACCCGTTTGACCTGGTCTGGAACCGCGTCGTCCGCCATCTCCTGGGTGGACCACAGCTCCCGCCCAACCCGCCGCGCCGTCGCGACGCCTTCAAGGTAGGCACGGCCTGGCTCACGCTCGTCGGGGTGCTGCTCGGGGCGGGTGCGACCACGGTTGCGCTCGTGCTCGGCGGCTCGCTCGTCGCGGCCTGCGCGACCGTGACCGCCACCAATCTCTGCCTGCCCTCGGAGCTGTTCGCCTGGATCGAGCGCCGACGTAAGCCTTCCACCAACCCGATCACAACCTGAGAGAGGAACCGTTTCGATGATCACTGATTCGATCAGCACCGGGGTCCGCCGGCTCGACACCCGCGAGCTCGAGCAGCGCGTCCAGAGCATGTATGAGGAGGTCGCGCTCGAGCCCGAGCGGGAGTTTCACTTCGAGACCGGGCGCCCGCTCGCCGAGCGGCTCGGCTACCCGCCCTCCGATCTCGACCGCATTCCCGCGGCCGCGATCGACTCCTTCGCCGGAGTCGGCTACTTCCTCGACCTCGCCGCGTTGCAGCCCGGGGAGACCGTGGTTGACCTCGGCAGTGGCTCGGGGATGGACAGTTTCCTGGCCGCCAACCGGGTCGGCAGCGAGGGTCGCGTGATCGGGATCGACATGACCGACGCCCAACTCGCGAAGGCGCGTCGGCTCGGCGAGGACGGCGACTTCGCCCGGGCGGAGTTTCGCGAAGGCTATATCGAGACCCCGCCCGTCGAGGACGGCACGGTGGACTGCGTGATCTCCAACGGGGTGATCAACCTGTCCCCCGACAAGCCCGCGGTGTTCGCCGCCGCCGCCCGCGCTCTGCGCCCCGGCGGCCGCCTCGCGCTCGCCGACATCGTCACCGAGCACCAACTGCCGGAGGGCGTCACCTGCGACGCATCGCTGTGGGCGGCCTGCATCGGCGGCGCCATGCAGGAGGACGCCTACCGTCGGGCGATCGAAGCGGCCGGGTTCAGCGTCGTCAGATGGCATACCAACACCGCCTACCGCTTCGTCTCCGAGCGCGCCGACAACGCGACCGAGAAGTACGGCGTCAGGTCGATTTCGGTCAAGGCGGTGAAGTCATGAGCGACAAGGTCGTCGTCAACCTCGCGACGGGGTTGGAGGACGCCGAGCGCGTGATGATCGCGTTTCTCGTCGCCACAGCCGCCACTGCGAAGGGCAAGCGAGTCGCGATGTTTCTCACCAAAGACGCCGTCAAACTCGCCGTTCCCGGTCTCGCGCAGGGGGTGGCGTGCGAGGGCTGCCCGCCGATCGAGCGCCTCTTCGAGCAGTACGCCGAAGGCGGCGGCGAGCTGCTGGTCTGCCCGATCTGCGTCACCTCGCGTGGGCTTGACGGCGTCGAGTTTGTCGCCAACGCGCGGATCGCGGGCGCTACTCCGCTTTGGGATTGGATCGGTGACGAGCCGACGACCGTGTTCAGCTACTGACCGAAGGGGCCGACCCCGGAGCGAACGCGGGCAAGTGTTATTCGTATCAATCCGGACCACTCCCAGCGGCGGTTGGCGAATCTTCGCGCCGAAGGGCCGCGGCGCCCCTGTTTATGCCTATCCTGACCCCGAGCACAAAGCGATAGTCGGGTACGATCGTGCCGCCTCCGTTTCCGCTGATGCGGGTGATGCGAAGAACACGCTTGGTGGTTGCCTGCTTGGTTTCGCTGCTGGCTCCCGGCCTTGGCCGGGGGCCCTAAGGGCTCCCGAAAGAATAACTGCGCCTTTACGCGGCCGATCAGCGTCGCGGATGCTGCACCGCCCCGCTCGCTCCTCGACCGCCTAAATGACGCACTTATTCTTTCGGGAGCCCTAAGCGCGAGCGCCGCCGCCCCCCGGGGTCGTGTCGCTGAAGCTGAAGCCGAACAAGCTGCGACTTGAGGTTGGCGCGCGCAAGCGCCTCAAGGTGATCGCCACATTCAGCGACGACAGCCGCAAGAACGTCGCCCGCTCGGCTCGGTTCTCGGCGAGGCCGGGCGGGATCATCAAGGTAAAGCGCGCCACGGCGATCGCCAAGGCCCGGCCGTGGCAAACTCAAGGCGCGCTACGGCGGCACCGTCTCGGGGCGGGTCCGGTTCAAGGTGACGGCGCCGGTGATGGGACGGTCGGCCTCGTCCTCACCCCATCGTCAGCATCGCTCATCGCTGGCTCAAGGACGCAGTTGGCGGCGACGCGAGCTCAGCGAGGGCAGCGAGGTCGAAATTACCTCGATCGCGGTTTGATCGAGTTCGATTCATGCGGCCGGTCCCATGTCGGCGCAGGACCTCGATCATCGCCTCGTGGAGTTTCATTGGCACCTGCAGTGGGTCAGATCGGGCTCGGATCAGTCAAACTTGCGAGTGCGTAGTTCGTGGGATCGGCAACGGACCGATAATCGGATTGGTCGAGCCAGTGGCACCAGATCTGGCGACCGGGGATGCTGAGCCGTCGCGAATGGCCATTCGGCGAGGACCACGCCGCGACCTCCCAGCGCAATCCGTGATCTGTGACGGGACGCCCGGACCAGCTAGGAACCGGCTCATATCGGCGTAACCGCTGGATCGAGCGAGTCCAATCGGGGCGCGAAACCCGACGGATGCAAGGCGAGTAGATCTTGGAATGGCTGGCCGAAGCCGCTACTGCGGCGCAGGCGGGATGGCCGATTCCAACATTGGTTCCGGCGTTTGAGGCGATCCCTGACAAGACCACGTGCGCGGCGCGCCGCGCAGGCGCGGTGGGCGGAGTATTCGGTTGACGGACCGGAGCGCCGGTTTCGGTTGCCGGACCCCCTGGGTGCCTACCTCAGACGGGGGTTAGTGAACGCATACTCACTGACAGCCGAAGCGACCGTTTTCGCTGGCGAACAGAATTTGGACTGTCGCGGAGCGAAGAGTCACCTCATCCCCGCTGACCGAGCGCCATTCGATCTGGTAGCTGGTCGGCGGTAACCGCAGGTACCCGCGAACGAAGGTGAACGAGAACGACTGCCGGCTCGCGCCAAGCGGATCGAAGCGAACCGAGTGAGGGAAGAGCAATCCGCGACCGACGCCGATCATCCTGAACTCAGCGGCCGCGCCAGACAGTTCGACGCTAAAGGTTGCTGATATGCCTTGCCGGACGGTGCACAGCTCGAGAAACGAGAAACCGGGAACCCGATGAAACTCGGTGCTCGATGTCGAGACCGGGCCACTCGAGCGCCGAACCATCTGAGAATCAACGTGGGTCTGGATGTCCTCGGGGGAACGCCCGGCCCGAGCGCTCACCGCAATTGCAACAGCCAAGCCGACCGCAACGAGGGCGCCAACGAGACGAGCCCAGCGCGACGGGAGCCGGGGGATACCAATGCGATCGATCACGGATCCGTCCCTGTAAACGCGTGACGGTTGTCAGTGGCCCAGCCCAACTTCAATCCCAGCGTCAATCCCAGCGCAGTCCAGCGTAACGCAGTCCAGCGTAAGTCTAGCAGGTGGGTGACTTCGTGGCGCTAGATCAGGCGTTGGTGGTCAGCCTGCGTGGCGCGTAACACGGAGGCTGAGCCGGCTGCGGACCTCGGCCCGCTCCTCTCGGCGGCGCTTGTCGCGGCGGCGGTCGACGCCGTCGTCGGCTGCAAGGCAGGGGGGCTCCGAGCCGGGCACTGCCGCCGACCCGCTATAGCGAACCTCGTCGGACTGACCGAGCCCGACTTCGGGTCAGGGACTACTCGCTCTCTTCGTCAGGGTCGGTCAGCTCGAACATTGGCTCGTCGCTGCGCGGGCGCGGTGGCGCAGGAGCCGGGGGGAGGGGGCGCGGCGGTGACTGGGTGGGTTCGGGTGGCGGTGGAGGGAGGACCGGTGACGTGCCCGGGTCGGCCGCTTGCGGCTCGTCCTCGGTGTGGTCGAACAGCGCCGGTCGCGCGGCGGCGGCGCGAGCGCGGCGCTCGGCCTCGGCGCGGCGCTCCTCGTCGTGGCGTCGCTGTTCCTCGGCGCGGCGCTGGTCATCGCTGCGTCGCGGTTCGACACCGCGCCGTCGCTCGCTCGGCGCCGCCTCTGGATTCTCGGCGTCGCGCCGCTCGCCGCTGTGGCGCTGTTCGGTCCGGTGTCGGCGCTCGGCCGCTCGCTGCTCGGCCCGCTGGCGACGATCGGCGATCGCTCGGCGCTCCTCGGTGCTCGGCTTTGATTTCGGCTCGTCAACCGCTGCCGGCACAATTTCGGTTGCCGGCTCGAGGGCCTGCGCGACTGGTCCGGCCGCGGTCTCGGCGGCCGTCGCGTCGGCTTCGGTCGCACTGTCGGCTTCCGGGTCGGTCGCCTCGAAGGAGACGGCGGCCTCCAGCGCCGCCTCGACCGCGGATTCGCTTGGGGCGATCGGCTCGGCGGCGCTCGGCGGGGTCCGCTCGCGCTCCCCCCAGGCGCTCCAGTGGCTCGGCAGCTCGCTGCGCGATTGGATCTCGCGCAGCTCCGCCAGACCCTCGGCGCGGCTGATCACAGGCTCGTAGCCAAGCTCGCTGCGGGCTCGGGAGATGTCGATCGTGGTCTCGAGCGAGGACAGCCACAGCGCCAGCCGGGTCAGTGGCGGCGAACCGCTCAGCGGTAGTCGCCTCCAGGCTGCCTCGCCGAGTGCCGCGGTAATCCGGGCCAGCGGCCTCGGCAGCGATTTGGTCGGGACCCGAACTCCTTTGGTCGTCAAAAGATCGGAGACAAAAGCGCGAAACTCGACCGGCTCGCCGTCGGTAATGAAGTAGACGCTGCCCGGGCGTCCCCGGTCGGCCGCCAGCAACAGGCCACGAACGGCGTTGTCGATGTGGGTGGTCGAGGTGAGGTGATCGCCGGGGCCGATCCAGGCAAATCGCCCACTCTCGACCGCCTCGACCAACGCCGGCAGAACGGTCGTGTCGCCGCGGCCCCAGACCAAGCGCGGGCGCACCACGATCGTCTCGAAGTGGCGCCGGTTAGCGGCTCGGACCAACTCTTCAGCGCGCGCCTTGGTGGCGCTGTAGGGGGCCTTCGAGCCGGGCTGCAGCGGCGCCTCCTCGTCGATGTTGACGAGCGGGCGGCCGCGCAGCAGCGCCGCCTCGGTGCCGACATGGATAAATCGTCCGACCCCTGCCGCGGCGCAGGCGGTCAGGGTGTTTGCCGTCCCTTCGACGTTGGTCGCCTCGAACTCGGTCCGCGCTCCCCACTCGCCAGCCATCGCAGCGGCGTGGAAGGCGACCTGGGCGCCCTCGGCACCGCGCCGGATCGCGGCTCGATCGGCGAGGTCGCCGCCAACCGGTTCGGCCCCGGCAGCCGCGACTTGGGCCGCTGCCTCGCTCGATCGAGCCAGCGCCCGAACCGTCCAGCCGTCGGCCAGCAGGGCACCGACCAAGGCACCGCCAACGAATCCGGAGGCCCCGGTAACAAAGGCTGTCTTCGGTTCGCTCATCGCGCAGTCGGGATGATCGCCGATCCGCCCGACGGATCGATCCCCGCCTCGCACAGGCCTCGATCACGACTGGTTCGAAACTCGATCCCGGCCGCCGTGGTTGGGCGCGATCTCGCCGCTTCGATCGCCCGGTGAATCCAGCTCAGGCCCGGCCCGGGGCGAAGGCGAGTGCCCACAGCTCGACGGTCGGTTCGGCTCGGATCGACAGGTGGTGGGCGGAGTGGGATCGGTGGGTCGCGAGCTCGTAGGCGCCGGGGCCGCTCAGGGTGATCGCGGCCTCGGCGGCGGCGTCGAGCGAACACCAGATCCGGCCGTTGCCCGAAAGGGTTGCCCAGGCGGACCCGCCCTCGTAGTCGACCTCGAGGCTCTCCGAATCGGAATCGGTTCGGCGGGGCCGGCCGGGGCCGCCGGGTGCGAGCGGATCGCTTGGGACTCGGAGCGGGGCGGCTGGCGCGTGCTCGGGTCGCAGCGGCCCGATCGGTTTGGCGAGGGCCGGCGGGGGGCGATCGCGACTCGCGGCGGCGTCGATTAGGAGGCGTCGGATCTCGGTCTCGGTCGCGCACATCTCGTGCTCGCCGAACTGGGTCCAAAACAGCGAGCCGCGGATCCGCCACAAAAAGAGCGACGGCCAACCCTGGCAGCCGTATTCGTGCCAGATCGCGGCGTGGTGGTCGTTGATCACGGCGAAGCTGATCCCGAGCCGCCGCGCCGCTGCCTCGAGCGCGCGGTTGTCGGTCGCGATCGTCAGCTTCGGGGTGTGGACCCCGAGCACCGTCAGGCCGTCGGAGTGGTAGCGCTGATGCCAAGCCTGCAGGTAGGGGATCGTCCGCACCGAGTGGGGGTCGCCGAACTCCAAGAAGGCAACCAGGACCGGTCCTCGCGCCGAATGCGGCTCGATCCGCTTCGGGTCAGCGATCACCCACTCGACCGCGGGCGGCAACGGCGGCAGCGCGATGTCGGAGCGGGGTGGGCGCACGGCGGCGAGGATTCCAGATCGCTCGCTATGCTGCGTCTCCCTTCATTTCAAGCGAACCTGAGGAGAAGCGCGTGATCGACAGCATCTGGAGCCGAATCGAGGAAAGCCGCAGCCGCTGCAACGTCCTTGAGCACCCCTTCTATCAGCGTTGGTCGGCGGGCGAGCTGAGCGCCGCCGATTTGGTCGCCTACTCCGGCCAGTACCGCCACGCCGTGACCGCGATCGCCACCCTCTCCGAGGCCGCCGCAGCCGCCGCACCGCAGCACCGCGAGCTGGCCGAGCACGCAACCGAGGAGGCCGCCCATATTCGCCTTTGGGACGGGTTCTTGAGCGAGGTTGACGGCGATGAAAGCGCGGCCTCGAACCCCGAGACCGCGGAGTGCGTCGACGCCTGGGTCGGCGGCGAGGACGAGTCGTTGGTATTGAAGCTGGCGGCGCTTTACGCGATCGAGTCGGGGCAACCGGAGATTTCGCGGACCAAGCTGGAAGGTCTGCGCGATCACTACGGGGTCGCCAATGCCCGCGGCACGACCTACTTCACGGTCCACCAAAGCCGCGATCTCGAACACGCCGAGCAGGCTCGCGAGCTGATCGAGCAGGTCGCTAGCCTGGACGATGCCGATGCGATCGTCGCTCGCGCCGAGGCGGTCTTTGACGCCAACTGGCGACTGCTCGACGGCGTCTGCTGAGACGCCGGGCGGCCACGGCGGTTCGCGATGAGTCGGCGTGATCGCACCCTCGGGATTGTGCTCGGGCTGATCGCCGGGATCGCCGCGGTCACCCTGTTCGTGCTCTACGGAAGCCATGACTCGATCGACGCCGCCTCGCTCGAGAAGGGCGGCGGCGGTCGCGCCGCGGCCCCGCTACAGCGCCACCGGGATCGATGACAGCCCCGGTCGGCCGCGGCGAGGGGCGGGCGATTCTCGCCGCGCTGGGGGCGGTCGCGCTCGGCGCCGTCGCGCTGCACCGCCTCGCCTACAGCGCTTCGGCCGGGGAGGCCGAAGCGGTGATCGGCGCCGCCTCGCACGGCAACCTCAACGCCCTCAACGCCCTCGTCTTGTTACTCGCCCCGCTGCTGATCGCGGCGGCCCTGCTCAGCGGAGCACTGCTGCGGGCCGGTGCGCGGGGCGATTCGGCCACCGCTGCCCGCCCCGCAACCTGGCCTCGCGGCCTCTGCCTCGGCGCCGCGATGCTGGCGATGTTCGTCGGTCAGGAGCTGCTTGAGGTCGGTCTCAGCCACAATCCGATCGCCCCGCGTGACGGCCTCTTGGCGGTGCTTCCCTGGGCGGCCCTGTTGGCGGCGCCGCTCGGTGCTCTGGCGAGCTTGGCGCTCGATCGCCTCCGCGGCGGCGCCGAGGCGATCGTTGCCCGGGTGCTTGGCCGCTCGGCGCTGGTCCGGCTCGGCGGCGTCGCGCGCGGTTGCTGCGTTGGCCCAAAACCAACCCGGGTGGTGCGCCGCTCGCCGCTCGCATTCGGCCTTGCCCGGCGTCCGCCGCCGCGGTTCGCTCGTACCTAGGCGAGAGAACCCGAACCAATCCGGCCCGCGCGACGCCCCTCGGCGCCGTCGCGGCACCCCGAACCCGCCGGTCGAGTGAGCCCGGCAGAGAGGCGCTTCGATGCCACAACCACAACCTGACGGCGCCGAGTCCGCAATCAGCGCGCCGACCCGGACCGCGATCGCGGTCGGCTCAATCGCCGTCTTGGTGGTCTTGTTCGTCGTCTTGGCGAGCGGCGGCGAGGACAACTCGACCCCGACCGGCGCGTCGGGGAGCGCCGAGTTCAAGGTCGAAGCCGCCGACGGCGCCCCGGTCGGCGGTGTTCAAGAACTCTCGGTCGATCAGGGAACTTCGGTCGTGATCACCGTCAAATCCAACAGCGACCAGGAAGTGCACCTGCACGGCTACGACATCATGGTCGACCTGACGGCCGGGAAGAGCGAAAGGATCGAGTTCACCGCCGACATCGACGGGGTCTTCGAACTCGAGCTTGAGGACACGGCGGCCCAGCTCGCCAGCCTGAGAGTGAATCCCTGATGCTGAACTTGCCGATCGCGCACGCGCTCGGCGCGCGCCAGGACCTGCCGCTCCCCGAATGGCTTTTTATCTGGGGGGCGGCGGTGGTCTTGGTCGCCTCGTTCGTCGGGCTCGCGGTGCTCTGGAGCAGGCCACGACTCGAGCAGCCGCGCTCGCGGCCGATACCACGGCAGGTCTCCGACTTTCTGCTTTCGATGCCGATCCGGATTGGCCTTGGCCTGTTCAGCGTCGCCCTTTTGTTGCTGGTCTTCTACAGCGGCCTCGAGGGGACCGAGGCGGTGACCCGGAACTTTGCGGTCACCTTCGTCTTCGTCACCTTTTGGCTCGGGGTCCCGATCTTCTCGGTCCTGTTTGGCAACGTCTTCGCCGCCGTCAACCCGTGGCGAGCGATCGCCCTCGCGACCGCCTGGGGTTTTCGCGCGGTTGCTGGCCAGCCGCCACCGGCACCGCTTTCCTACCCGCGCCGGCTCGGCCGTTGGCCTGCCGCCCTCGGCCTTTGCGGTTTCCTTTACCTCGAGCTGATCTCGGGCTTTACCCCGCACAGCCTCGCAGTCGCGAGCCTGCTTTACAGCGCGATCACCTTCCTCGGGATGTCGCTTTTTGGGATCGAGCGCTGGCTTGAGAGGGGCGAGAGCTTCTCGGTCTACTTCTCGATGTATGGGCGCCTCGGGGCGTTCGCGGTCGAGCGGTCGGGCACCCGGCGCCGTTTGGTCTTGCGCAAGCCGTTCACCGCGGTCAGCGGCTGGGCGGCCGGGGTACCAGGCTCGGTCGCGCTCTTGGTGGTCGCGATCGGCGGGACCAGCTTTGACGGCTCTCGCGAGGGCCTGTTTAGGCAGCCGCTCGGCAGCCTGATCGACGGCCTGGTCAACCTCGGCGTCTCGATCGACCTCGCCGCCAAGCTCGGCAACACGATCTTCATGCTGGCGGTGATCGGCTTGGTGGCGGCGGTTTTCTGGCTCGGCCTCGCTGGAATGCGGCTCGAGATCAAAACGCAGTCGCTTCGCGAGCTGGCCGACCTATTTGCCCACGCCTTCATTCCGATCGCCTTCGCCTACCTGCTGGCCCACTACTTCTCGCTCTTTACCCAGCAGGAGCAGGCGCAGTTCAGCTACCTGCTGTCGGACCCGCTCGGCGACGGCAGCGACCTCTTTGGGACCGCCGGCCACGAGATCAACTACGGGGTCGTCGGCGCCGCCGGAATCGCCTATATCCAGGCCGGCTCGATCGCGTTTGGTCACGCCCTTGGGATCGCGCTCGGCCATGACAAAGCGCTTGCCTTGTTTCGCAACACCCGCCGGTCGATCAACTCGCAGCTCTTCATGCTGGCGGCGATGATCGCCCTTTCGACCTTCGCGCTCTTGCTCTTGTTTAAGGCGAACGGGTGAGCCCGTCGCTTGCCCACACCGGTCATTGGGCGCTCTGGCTCGTTTACCTCTTGCCGGTGGGTATCGTCATCACCGCGGCGATTCGGGCGGTCCGCTCGCCGCCTTATGACGGCGATGATCCGGGCGCCGATGATCAATTCCCCGACCAACAAGACGAACAAGGATCGGTCGCCGAGTGAGTGAGCAGCTACCGTCGAGTAACGGAGCCGAACCCGAGGTCGAGGCGCGAAGCTGGGTCGTCGTCTTGCTGCTGGCGATCGCCCTCACCACCGGTGTAGCGGTTCTCTTGATCGTCAGCGGCGGCGAGCAGTCGCTGCGCGACGCGGTTGCCGCCGATCCCGAATGCCTCAAGGCTTGGAACGGCGATCAGTACGCGCTTGCGACCGGGATTCATGACTACAACTCGCACCTCTACGAGATCGCCCAGATGACCCGGCTCGAAGGCGTCGATTCAGCCCTCGGCGGCCACGGCGTCTGCACGGTCGTTTTTGCGCGGCAAACCCTCGACTCGGAGTCGACCGCCGCCGGTGTCTCGTTTGTCCACGGCCGCTGGAAGCCGCTCAGCCAGGCGCTCGGGATCCGCGATACCCAACTGGAGCGGCTGCAGTCCGAGGCGTTGCCGCACGCCAACGTCCGCCTCGAACCCGATGGCAGGTTGAGCCCGACTCTGTAAGGGCGGGCGGGAGGGCGACCCGGCGGGCCTGGTGAGGAGTCGGCCGGGCCACGGCCGGCGCCTGAGTCGGTTCGCTCGCACCCGGTGCCGATCGATCTCGGGCCGCCGCCGGTTGATGTCCGGTGGCGGCAATAGCCTTGCGATCATGAAGTTGAGCCGCAACGCACCCTGCGATTGTGGGAGTGGTCGCAAGTACAAGCGCTGCTGTCTCGCGAGGGCCGAGCAGATGGTCGCCGCGACTCGACGCAACGATTCACTTGGCGCCCGGGTGAAGGACTGGGCCATGTGCGAGCTGGCCGCCGAGCTGAGCACCGCGCGCGCGGAGTTCGGTCCGATCGACGACCCGAGCCGCGAACTCGTATTCGACTCGTGGTTTTGCAACGATCGTCCGACCGCGACGGGGTCCACGCCGGTTGCCATCTACGCCGCTCGCGGCGACATCGCCGCCGCTGAGCGTGCAGACGCGGTGCGAATGGCCGCCGCGCGCCCCGGCCTTTATCGGGTGATCGACTCGACCCCGGGCAGCTCGATAGTCCTGCTCGATCTGCTCGATGAACAGACCGTTGAGGTTCACAGCCGCGAAGTCTCGGTCGGGCTCGCTCGTTGGGATGTCCTGTTCGCTCGGGTGATGGAGGGCCGCGGATCTGAGTCTCCGACTCTGTGGGCGGCGGTGAGGCAGATGAGCGATGCCGATGGTGAGATCGTGATCATCGAGCTGCAGCGAATCGCCGGCGAACTTGGCTGCTCGGCGTCGGAGGCGCTGGCGAGCCAGCCGCTCAGGATGTTTCGCTTTACCGCGCCAACGCCGGTGCGGAGCCTTTTCACGCCCGAGGGCGATCCGCTCGAGCAATGCGAGACCGAGTTCGACCTTTCAGATGGCGGGGCGGCGCGCCGGCTGATGTATGAACTCGGTGCAACGCCACTTGACGATGAGCCCGAGGCGCTCGCGATCAGCATGGTTCAATCGCGCCGTGCGCTGCTGGCGGGACGCGGCGGCGCTGAGCTGCCCTCCGGGGCGCTGGTGATCGAGGCCGGTGTCGATGGGTTCGAGCAGATCGCCGTCGCCTACGTCAAGCTGCGAGGGGATCGGCTGAAGCTGACCGCGTACTCTCGCCCGAGGTTCGAGTGGGCGCTTGCCGCCGCCCGCGATGAGTTCGGTGGACTTATCGAGCGGACCGGGTCGATGTCGGTTCGCAGCATCGATGAGCTGCGCGCGGAGCGCGGCGATCGGAAGGACCCGTCGCGCCACCGTGACGACGCGGCGCCCTCGGCGCTCGATCAGATTTGGCTCGCCGAGGCCGTTCGCCGTCGCGCCCTGGGTTGGGTCGATGATCCCCACCCCGCGCTTGGCGGCGTCACTCCGCGGGACGCGGTTGCCGCTGGCCGCGGCGTCGAGGTTGTGCCGCTAGCAGTCCGTGCCGAGAACGGGATCTCGCGCAGCTTGGTCGGATCGGCCGAAGCCGGGGAAGTCGACCTGCTGGGAGAGCTCGGCCTCGACCTCGGCCGGGCAGCCTGAGCTGAGCCTACTCTGACTGCCGCGGGCGACTGATCCGGGCGGTTGGAGACCGTCGCTTCGGCACGCCGTGAAACCCGAAACCGAACGCCTCGTCGGGCTCTCGCGCCCGGCTCGGGTTTGCTGTGGCCGTCCTCGTCTTGGTCGCCGCCGCCGCCAGAGCCGCCGCGCTGCTCGACGGCAACCACCGGCCGGTCATTATCGAGAGGACCGGTCCGCTAATCAAGATCGCCGCTTATCCCGGCTCGTCACACACCAGGTTTGGGCTGCGACCCGCCGCAGTTCATGCCGCGAGATCGCGCCGGTGGTGCCCGGGCGCGGCCGTTCCGATACTCCGCTCCGTCCAATCACGTGCCGTATGCGACACTCGCACCCGTGGCAGTCGATCTGATCCGCTTCTTCGATCCAAACCCGCCCGACAACTCCGAACTTGTCGAGCGGCTCTTCGTCAATCGCCAGCGCGAGCTCGAAGCCGGATTGCAGTACATGCGTGCAGCGGTGGACGGGATCTCGAAGCCGATCGTCGTTCACGGGCCAGCGCGCACCGGCAAGAGCCACCTGCTGCGGCGGATGCTTGTCGATGTCCGGCGCGAGGGACGCTACGGCGCGATCGTCGAGGCGCAGGTCACCACCGGGCTCAGCGATGAACGCAAGCTCCTGCGCTCGTTGCTCGCGCAGGTCCGTGGGACTCTCTCGCTGATTGTGGAGAACGATGGGCTCGCGGCGTACGGCGGTCGGAGGCCGCTCAGTCGGTTCGACTCGCTAGCTGGTTCATACCGGGAGGGGATTGATGGATACGCTTGTCGAGGGGAAGCCGCTCGCCAGGCTACGCGGCAGCGCCTTGATGCGATTCGCGCTCGAGGATGCGACCTCGTAGTCGACGGCCAAGACGATCCGGCGCTGGCGAGTGCCGAGATCGAAGTCGACGCCGGACGGGAGGGCGCACGCGCACCGGGGACCGAGGAGGCTGAGCGCGAGTGAACGTCCGCGGAGACCTGAGGCGTACCTTGGCCGAGACCGCCCCGCGGCTTCACGGCCGCCACGAGGAGATCCAGCAGGCGCTCGCCTCGCTCGACGCATCCGGCGCGGGTGAGGCGGAATCGCGCCGGCTTGCACGTCGCTTTCCCGAGATCGCAGGCGTGGCCGCGGTGCTCGCAAGTGACGACCAGAGCGCGATTGATATCGCCGTCGCCGACCTCGAGATCAGCGAGGAATACCGGGCGGTCCGCGAGCTCAGCGAGACCGTTCGCGCCGACCCCGACCTGCAGGCTGTGGTGCGGCGGGCCTTCCCGCGCGAGAGCGCCCCGGTGCAGCCGGGCCGGGTCTCGGTGCTGGTCGGAGATCCGCTGATCGAGCCGGACGGGACGCCCCACCGCAACCCCGACGGTACCCCACGGTGGCGGATCGATTGGACGCGGATTGAGCGGCTGCTGGCTGATCACCTGCAGGAAGCGATCGCCCCGCGCCTCGCCGTCGAGTTCGGTCGAGCGACCTGGGAGCGGGTCGAGCGTGCATCGCGCGAGGCTGATGTTTTGGTGCTGATCTGCCACGGCGGCGGAGACCCTCCGGCACTGGTCTTCGAGGGTGAGGAGGACTACGCCTGCGACCGCGTCGAGGTCGGGCGGCTCGAACCTCTGTTCGCGGGCACGTCTCTGGAACTCGGCGTGGTCCTCGCGTGTCATGCGGAGCGGGCGGCTGAGGCGATTGTGCGCGCCGGGGTGAGGTCGAGCATCGGGGTCGTCCATGACGAGACTCTTGAATGGGACGGAGCGGTCCAGATGGCGGCCCGGATTCTGATCGCGCTCGACGGCGGCAACGATGCCGAGTCGGCCCTGACCGTGGCCGAGGGTGGGGACGGAGATCGACACCGCTTCGTTCGCTTCGGTCGCACCTCGGTCCGGTTCGAACAGCCGACGGCGCCGTTTACGAGCCTGCCCGACTTCGAGGCGTGGGAGCTCCGCGGACCGGCTCGCGGCTTCGTCGCGCGCGAGTGTGAGCTCGCTGAGCTGTTGGCGGCGCTGCGTGCGCCGGTCGCGATCGATATTCACGGCGCTCCTGGGCAGGGCAAGACGGAGCTGAGTCGCGCCGCTTTGCAGCGCCTGCGGCTCGAACGACGCCCGCTCGGCGGGACGGCCTTCGTCGATCTGCGTCGGGCGACCGATCGTGGCGAGGTCTTGGCCCGGCTCTCGGCGGCGCTGCCGCCCGATCTTTCGACCGACCCGTCGGCCCGGGACGCCCGCGCCATCGGCCGCCTCGCCGGTTCGGTTCCCCGCGTTTACGTACTCGACAACGCCGAGCACCCGCTCGATGAGCCTGAGGGTCGCGCCGCGATCTCTGACTTCGTCGACGCCGCGCAGGCCGGGGGGAGAGCGAGGGTGCTGATCACGACTCGGGTTTCGATCAACACGCCGTCGGTGACGGCGCGTTCGCTCGGTCCGCTGAGAACGCTCGCGGAGCGCCGGACCGCGCTATCCGAGCTGCTCGTCGCCCGCGGGGCACGCACCTTTACCGGCTCGGCCGCTGAGCGTGACGATTTGCTGCTCGCGACCGGCGGCCACCCGATGTCGCTCGCCATCGTCGCGGGGCGGATCGCGGCGGGCGACCCGCCCCGCGAGCTTGCGGAAGATCTCGCGGCCGGTAGGCTCGCCCTCGACCCCGATTCGCCCGAGGGGAATCTGAGCGTGCTGATCTCCGATTCGCTTAATGCGCTGGAGCGCCTCGAAGGCGGAATAGATGCGCACCGGATGTTGCGAGCGATCTGCGAGCTTCCGGTCGGCCTCAAGGAGCGGTCTTCGCTGTCACATGACGAGCGGACTCTCGTCGATCGGCTATATCGCCGTTGCTTGCTCGAGCGGGCGGGCGGGACCCTCTCCGTGCTCCCGTTTATCGTGGCGCACGAACAGCGTGGCGATCCGGCTGACGACGATCTCACGAATCACCTGGTTGAGCTCAACACGCAGTCGCTGCTGTCTGACCGAAGGCGGTTCCTCGCCGCGCCGGATGGTGCCGCCGCCGCAGGCAGGGTTTGGTTGGCCGTCTGGGCACCGGCGATCGAGGCCATCATCGAGTCCGCTCAAACCGACCCCGACGAGCGTGCCGACCTGATCGGGGTTTGTAAGCTCGCCAACTACTGGGGCTTGGCCCGCGTGGTGGCGCGTTGGCCCGAGTACCTGACCCCTGCCGGCGTCAAGCCCGAGCGATACGCGTCGGTGTCGCTTGCCTGTGGTGAACTCCGCCTCGGCCTCGGCAACCCGGCCGAGGCCCGACCCCACTACGTCGCCGCCCTCGATGCGTTCAGGACCCTCGGCGACCGCCGCGGCGAGGCAAACACGCGCCGGTCCCTCGGCGATTTGGAGCGCCTCAGCGGCACCCCGGCCGAGGCCCGAACCCACTACGACGCCGCCCTCGATGCCTACCGGACCCTACTCGGCGACCCCCTCGGCGAGGCGAACACGCGCCTGACCCTCG
>JAHEXU010000030.1 GCA_023251975.1 bacterium
ATCGCCGGCACCCTGCTGACATTTATCCCGGCGGTCGGCGATTACGTCAACGCGCTGTTCCTCGGCGGCGCCAAGCAGAAGATGATCGGGAACGTGATCCAAAACGAGTACCTGGTGATCGACGACTACCCGGTTGCTGCCGCGCTCTCGTTCATCTTGATGACCGTGATCTTGGCCGCCGTCCTCCTCTACATCCGCTTCGCCGGCAGCGAATCGCTGATCGGCGACGAGGCCGGGGTGTCGCGATGAGTCGCTTTTTGCCGACCCGAATGCGGGGCCACGGGCTCTCGATCTTCGCCGCGTCGGCGGTCGCATACATGCTGATCCCGATCGTCGTGATCGCGGTCTTTTCGTTCAACGATCCGGCCGGTAAATACAACTTCACCTGGCAGGGCTTCACCCTCGATCACTGGCGGGGGGCGTTCGATATTCCCGAGCTGACCGACGCGCTCACAACCAGCCTCACCCTCGCCGCGTTCTCAACCGCGATCGCGACCGCGATCGGCACCATGCTGGCGCTCGCCCTGGTCCGTCACGAGTTCTTTGGTCGCCGCGCCGCCAACCTGCTGATCGTAATTCCAATGGCGACCCCGGAGGTCGTGATCGGAGCCTCGCTGCTGTCGATGTTCGTCTACCTGCAGGTCTCGCGCGGCTTCGCAACCCTTCTGATCGCGCACGTCATGTTCTCGATTAGCTTCGTTGTCGTGGTTGTCCGCTCGCGCCTGATCGGGTTCGATCGCCGCCTCGAAGAGGCCGCCCGCGACCTCGGGGCCTCGCCGCTGACCGGCTTCCGCACGGTTACCCTGCCGCTGCTTTTGCCGGGGCTCGTCTCGGCGGCGCTGCTTGCTTTTGCGCTCTCGATCGACGACTTCGTGATCTCGAACTTCAATTCGGGTCAGACGGTTACCTTCCCGCTTTTCATCGCCGGTGCCGCCCAACGAGGAGTCCCGGTCGAGGTCAATGTCCTGGCGACGATCCTGTTCGCGATTACCGTCGTCGCGATGGGGGCGACGGTTTGGCAGCAACATCGGGCAGAGCAACTTGCTTCGATTCGCCCCGACGAGCTCTGAGCCGATCCGCGAATCACGGGACGGCCGGATGACCGGATGACCCCGGATGGGAAGGTTGGACATCGCGGCGATCCGCGATCGGCTGGTCTGGACCGCTCGGCCGTAGCGATTGCGGGGCGCGCCCGGGATGCTTGGTCATGGCGAAAGACCAGCTTCGCCGACAAGACCGGTCCCGAGATAAACCCCGCGAGCCAGGTGGCGGCGATCGGGTGCAACTGACCCGGGTCCCTCTGTTCCCCCCTACCCCTCGCGCCGCAACTGGCGCGAGGGGTAGGGTGGTTTTGGGGACCGACGCGATCGAGGGGTTCGGTACGGGGTGAGCCCGTGGCGCGAGGTTGCTTTGGCAACTCGGCGCCGGTGACCTTGATCTCGTTGCAGCGATTGCTGTCGCCGGGGCGCCAGCCGGTTCGTAGTCAGCCGTACAGCTCCTCGGCGCCGACCAGCCTGACTCCGAGTTCGGCCGCAGCTCGGGTCAGCCGCGCGTCGAAGCCGCGGGCGAAGATCAGTAGCTCGGCAGCTGCGGCGCCGTCGATCCGGTCGCGGGCGCTGAGCAGGTCGTCGAGCACGCCGGTCTCGGCCCGGCGAGACCACTTGCATGAGCCAAGCAGAACGATCTCGCGTCCTGCCCGCGCGGCGATGTCGACCTCGAGGTCGTGGGTCCGGGTCCAATAGCCGCCAACCCCCTGCGCTCTCTCGAACGCGGCCCCGTTGGCGTATCGCTCGACCCAGGTTCGGCAGACCTGTTCGAAGACCCAACCGAGATGGTTGTCGAGGTCGGATTCGATCGCGGCCAAGGTCGCGTCGATCCGACCGCGCTGTAGGCGCGAGCGGTTGGGATAGACATAGCGAAACCAGAACGCGAAGTAGGGGTCCGCGATCTCCCAACGCGTCCGGCCGTTCCCGCCCACAGGTTGGCGCTCGACTACGTAGGCAAGTTCGCGCAGCCGATCGAGCCGCTTGCTGAGGAGCTGGCTGGAGCGGACCTGCGAACGGCTCTGGATCTCGCCCGCCCGGGTCGCCCCCGAGGCGATTGCGCGCAAAATCGCGAAGTAGCTCCCAGGTTCGCGAATCCCGTCCTCGCCTCGAATCAGCTGCAGCGGCTCCTCGAAGAGCGATTCGCCGCTCGTCAAGATCCGGTGACGCATCACCTCGTGGAGCCGGTCGCGGCCCGCCCAGACCTGGTACTGGGCGGTCCCCCCGAGAACCCCGAAGCGGCGGAGCTTCGCCTCGGCGCTCGCGTCCGCCGGTCCAAAGCGGGCGGCGTCTCGGTAGTCGAACGGCTGTAGCAGGGGCCGATAGGAAGCCCGCCCGAACATCGGCTTCGCTCCCGAGAGGAGATCCTCCATCGACGAGATCGCACTGCCGCTCGTCGCCACTGTGATCGGCGTCCGATCGCGCTCCCAGCGGTCGAAGTGACGCATCAGTTGCGAGTCGATCCGGGGCTGCGCACGTCGCAGCCACTGGTACTCGTCCAGCACGACGACGATGCTGCGCCCCTGCGTCGCCGCGAGCGTCGGCAGGTAGCCGAGAGCGGCGTCCCAATCGCTGAATCTGAGCGGCGCTCCGGCGACGCGCCCGACCTCGCTCGCAAACAGCGCGAGATGCTCGGACTCCTCGCCTTCGTCAGCCTGGAAATAGACCAATAGCCAGTCTTCGTCTTCGAGGCTGTGGTTGAGGAGGTAGCTCTTGCCGACCCGCCGCCTGCCCCGCAGCACGACGAGCTGCGGGGCGTGCATAGCCGCTTCGCGCAAGCGCCGACGCTCGAACTCCCGATTAATCATCCTGGCTGGGAGCATAGCTCACCCAGGGGTGACTCACTCACGGGTGAGCTATACGACCTCGGCTCCTAAATCAGCGTCGTCTCGTCGGCGTAGTCTCGCCGATCGTGGGCCGGGTTGGGGGGTCGCCGAAGGCGGCGCTCCTCCCGCCGATCCGCTTGTCCTACGGGCTGCAGCTACGCGGCGGAAGGGGCGGCTACGCGGGCGGGGGCGGGGTACGACGACGAACGACGCCGACGAGCCGTTCCGTCGTCACGGTTCGTGGCGCTAGATCAGGCGTTGGTGGTCAGCCTGCGTGGCGCGTAACACCGCTGACCTTGATTCTTGGGGTTCTCGGGCGTGTCAAGAAAACGGCACGAGTAGGCCTTTGGGCTCAGCGGCCGATCCGGACCCCGATCTTGGCCGGGATGGCGCAGATCGCGCGAGTCAGCCGGTCAACCGATCGCCCCTCCTCCTGCAGTCGCTCCTGGCGAACGATCGCACCTCGGATCACGGTGCCGCCGATCCAGCGCAGCGGCTCCGGCGGAAGCGGCCTCGCGGCAAGGTCGATCAGGGGCAGGCGGGCCGCTTGATCGCGGCGAACGAGGGCGAGTGAGGCGAGCGAGCGAGCGACCATCCGGCTCGGCCCGACCCCATGGCCGGTGTAGCCGAAGCCGGCAAACAGATTCGGGCCGACGCTTCGAATCACCGGCAGATGGCTCGGCGAGACGTCGATTGGGCCGCCCCAGGCATGCTCGATGGTGCGGCCACGCAGGGCCGGGAAGAACCGATACAGGTGCTGCTCGACCGCGGCGGCCTGCTTACGATCACGCTCGGCACGACCGCCGATCCGGGCGCCGTAGGCGATCGGACCGCCGCCCCAGCCAAAGGCGATCCGGCCGTCCGGGGTGGTCCGGAAGTAGTGGACCATGGAGCGGGCGTCGGTGATCGCCTCACCGCCCACCCAGCCGATCTGCTCGAGCAGATCGGGCACCGGCTCGGTGATCACGATGTGGCTTGAGGTGTTGGTGAGGGCGCGGCGAAATCCAGGCTCGGTCACGGTGGCGCCGCCGATCGCCAGGACTACCGCGCCGGCGCGAATCCGCTCCCCGCTGGCATCAACCACGAGGCCTGCGGGCGTCTGGGCGACCCGGGCGGAGGTGTTCTCCGCAACCGAAACCCCGGCGGAAATGATCCGCTCACGAAGGCCCCGGGCGAGTCGGGCAGGCTGCACACTCGCGCCATCGCCAAACAGGACGCCGCCGCGAAAGACCGGCGAAGCGCAGCGCGCCCGCACCGACTGCGGCTCGAGGCAGATCGCGGCCTCCGGCTGACCGAGCTCGGCGCAGGCGTCGATCTGGCGCCGGGCGACGGCATCTTGTGCCGGGGCGGCTGAGACTTCGAGGTACCCGGCCGCTCGAAACCAGGCGTCAACCCCCTCGGCTTCACACCATTCGCCGATCGCCGCGACCGAGTCACGGGCTAGCAACGCCACGGACCGCGCGTCGACCCGTCCGAGCTGTTCGATCAGGGTCGGCGCGCTCGCCCACATCGCGTTGACAAAGCCGCCGTTGCGACCGCTCGGGCCCTCGCCGCAGCGGCCCGCCTCGATCAGGGCAACGCTGGCGCCGGGGGCGAGCGCCATGAGATACCAGGCGGTCCACATCCCGGTGTAGCCGCCGCCGATCACAACGACATCGAAGCTGCGGCGAGCCGCTAGCCCGGGGGCGGGCAAACACGGCGGCGGGGCCTCCCGGAGCCACCATCCGGCGGCGTCGAGGCGCACTCAATGCGAGCCGAGTTCGGCGGCGCGCTCGGCGGTTCGGTCAATCAGCCGGCGCTGCACGTTGTGCGCCTTCTTGCCCTTCGGGACTCGCCGGGTCCAGTTCCCATCGCAATCGAGGTCCCAGGCGTGAACGTCGTCGGCAATTGAGAGGTCGAGAATGTCGCTCAACTCGTCGCGCAGCTTCGGGTCCTCGACCGGCGCCAGCAGCTCGACTCTGGTGTAGAGGTTGCGGGGCATCAGATCGGCTGAGCCGATGTAGAAGTGGCGCTCAGCGCCGCGCTCGAACGAGTAGATCCGTGAGTGCTCGAGGAAGCGCCCCACCACCGAGACGACCTTGATCGTCTCCGAAATACCGGCCAGCCCAGGCCGCAAGCCGCAGATTCCGCGGACGTTGAGATCGATTGGGACCCCGGCCTGCGACGCTTCGTAAAGCGCCTCGATCGAGGCCGGGTCGAGCAGCGAGTTCATCTTCATCCGAATCCGGGCGTGCCGACCGGCCTGGTGGGCCTTGACCGTCTTGCGAATCTCCTTGAGGATCCCCTTCTGCAGGTTAAATGGTGCGACCAGCGCCTTGCGGTAGCGCTGGGGCCGGGCAAACCCGGTCAGGTAGTTGAACATCTCGGCGATGTCGGCGCCGAGGTCGGGGTCGTCGGTGAACAGGCCAAGGTCGGTGTAGAGGCTGGCGGTCTTCGAGTTGTAGTTGCCGGTCCCGATGTGGGCGTAGTGGCGGACGCCGTCCCCTTCGCGGCGGGCCACCAAGATGCACTTTGCATGGGTCTTCAGGGACGGGATCCCGTAGACGACGTGGACCCCGGACTTCTCAAGCTTCTTCGCCCATTCGATGTTTGCCTGCTCGTCGAAGCGGGCCTGCAGCTCGACCATGCAGACCGCCTGCTTACCCCGCTCCGAAGCGGTGATCAAGGCGCGGACGAGGGGAGAATCGGCGCTGGTTCGATAGACCGTCTGTTTAATCGCCAGAACCTCAGGGTCGGCGACGGCCTGACGGACAAACGCTTCGACCGAGGTCGAGAATGCGTCGTAGGGGTGATGAACCAAGAGGTCGCCGGACTCGCGAATCACCGACATCACGTCGGCGGGCTCACCCTCCTCACCCTGCAGTCGCGGATGGGTAATCCCGACAAATCCGGTGTAGCGCAGGTCGGCAAACCCCGGCACCGCAACGATCCCCCAGAGGTCGTCAAGGCCGAGCATCCCCTCGATGTCGTAGACCTGATCCTGCTCGATTTCGAGTTCGCTGATCAACCGGTCGCGAAGCCGCGCGCTGATCGCGGATTGCACCTCAAGTCGGACCACCTCGCCAAAGCGACGGCGGCGCAGTTCGTCCTCGACCGCCTGGCGGAGGTCGTCGGCCTCATCGGAGATGTCGTAATCAGTGTCGCGGGTGACCCGGAAAGGGGCGCTCTCGAGAATCTCCATGCCGGGGAACAGGGTCGCGAGGTTGGCGGCGATCGCGTCCTCCAACGGGACCAGCGTCAAACCGGCCTCACCGATCCGCAAAAAGCGGCCGAGCAGCTCCTCCGGGACCTTTACCCGGGCCATCACCTCGGCCTCTGAATCGGGGTCGCGGAGCAAGATCAAAAGGCTCAGCGCCAGGTTTGAGATGTAGGGGAAGGGGCGCCCCATCCCAACTACCAACGGGGTCAGCGCCGGGAAGACCTGGCTGAGGTAGCGCGCGTCGATCTCGGTCCGCTCCGCGGCGGACTCCTCCCCGAGCCGGATCAGGCGCAAGCCGTGCTCGGCCAACTGCGGCAGAAGCTGACCCTCAAAGCAATGATCGAGGCGGCGGCGGTGCTCGATCACGGTGCCGCGAATCGCCGCCAGCTGATCGCCCGCACTCAGATCATCGGCGCCTCGCGACTCCATCCCGAGCTCCTGCTGGTCGTGCAGGTTGGCGACCCGGACCATGTAGAACTCGTCGAGGTTCGACTCGTAGATCGCGCAGAACTTAACCCGCTCGAGCAGCGGCAGGTCGGAGTCTTCGGCCAGCTGGAGGACGCGGTGGTTGAACTCAAGCCAGGAAAGTTCGCGGTTTAGATACAGCTCCGGGGCGTCGAGCTCGATCGACTCGGGGCTGGCTTCGACGGGCTCGACCGGCAGGTTGGCTTGGGGCATCAGCTTCGCTTTCTTCTTCGGCGGCTCCGGCTCGATCCTACAACCGGCGGTCGAACCGGCGCATTCTTCACGGCGCATTCTTTGGACAGGCGCCGGCGAGGCCAGCCATGCAGCGGTCCCGGCGGACGGTTGGCGTCGCTGGCCGAGCCGGGGTCGGCGGGAGGCGAGACGCCGCAGGGGGCGGCGGTCGCTCAGCCGGCGCCGGAGGCGGCAGCGGCCGGTTCAAGGTCATCGCCGCCCGCGGTGTGCAGCATGTCGAGGATGATCCCCTCGCGCAGGCCACCCTTGCCGACCTGGAGCGGGCAGCCGAGAAGATCGGCGAAGCGCTCCAAAAGCAGGACGCCCGACGGCAGGATTCGAACCCGCTGCGGGTCGAGCTCGAAGCGCTTTGCCACCTCGGCGCTCGGCTCCGAGGCGAGGACCCGGATCCCTCGCTCCAGGGTCTCGTACTCCAAGACCGCCCCGACAAGACGGCGCAACGAGGTTGCCGAGCCGCCGACCGCGACCGCCTGTGTGGGTCGGGGAAGCTCGACCTCGGCGAAGTAATCGCCGAGCCAATCGCGGATCGAGCGCAGCTCCGCCGCTGAAGGGGGGTCGGCGCTGATGTGATCATCGGCCAGCGAACCCGATCCAACCGGGAACGAGCGGACCTCCCGAACCCCGCCGTCGAGGGTGCCGAAGATCACCTCGGAAGAACCGCCACCGATGTCGACGACCGCGACCTCACCGTCGGCCGGATGACCGAGCGATTTTGTCGCGCCGATAAACGCCAATCGACCCTCGTCGTGCTCGCTGAGGATCTCGGCCGAACGTCCGGATCGCTCGCTGATCTTCGCCACAACCTCGGGGCCGTTGAGCGATGCGCGGATCGCGGCGGTTGCGACGATTCGCATCGCCTCGGCCCCAAGCTCCTCGGCGAGGCGCACCTGGGTAGCGACGACCTCGGCGATCTCGTCAATCTTGACAGCAACCAAACGCCCTTCTTCGCGGTCGGCCTTGCCGACCCGGGTGTAGGCGCGCTGCTCCATCACCATCCGAAGCTGGCCCTGGCGCGGTTCGGCCACCAAAACCCGGGTCGTGTTCGACCCGATGTCGATTGCCGCGCAAAGCATCGACCCCAGTCTGGCAGACCGACCCGACACCGCAGTCGGCCCCTCACCGACCCGCGGCGGTGCGGCTACGGTTCGGAATCCCGCAGCGCTTGGCGAATCCGATCGGGGTTGCGGAAGATGTTGTCAAGCGAGGCTGGCTGGACCTCGTAGCCGAGCCGCTCCAACAGGCCGCTCGTCTCCATCCCGACCAGATGGTGCGGGGCCGGGCGCCGGTTCGGATGTGCCGCCGCCTCGCGAGCCTGCGCGGCGGCGTAGGAGGGTTCGCTCGCGATCTGATCGTTGCTCGATCCGAAGAAGGCACCGGTCCGGGCGGCGCTACCGCCAGCTCCACAGGGAACCGCCGCAATCGAGGCCGGGTCGGGCAGTGTCGGCGGGGTCGGATCGGGCCGTGCGAAGTCGAAGCTGCGACCGACGTTGGAGGCGTAGCGATGGCGGACGTTTAGGTAGCCGAGGCGGAACCGGTAGCTGATCAGCTTCAGGATCGACTCGTGGGTGCAGGTCATGTGCTGGATCCCGAGGTTGCGGGTAAATGGCGACAACGCCACCGCCGGGACCCGGAAGCCGGCCTGGCCCCAGTTCTCTTGCAAGTTGCGGGCGCTCGAGCGCTGATCGGGAACTCGCGGTGGCACGACGTGATCGAAGAAGCCGCCCCACTCGTCGTAGTTGATGAACATCGTGCCGCGGGCATATTGCGGACCCTCGATAAAGGCGTGCGCGACATCCGACATGAACGCCTGGCCGAGCCTGATATCACCGTGGGGGTGCTCGTCGGCCGAGACGCCGTTACCGCCGCCGCCATCGCGAAACGGCGGGTCGACAAACGTTATCTGCGGCAGGTTTCCGGCCGCGGCATCGGAGTAGAACTGCGAAACGGGGCGGATCCAGCGGTTGGCGCGGGCGCCGTAAAGCAGCGGGAACGGCAAATCGGAGACGTAGTACCCAACGCTGACGCCGCGAGCCAAGGCGCGATCAAAGATCGTCTCCCATTGAAACCCGACCGGCTCCGGGCCACCCTCGAACGGGAACATGTTCCCCTTTTGACCGCCGTTTTGGGCCGACACCTGGTAGTGGCGGTTCGGATAGGTCGAGGCCAGGATCGAACAAAACCAGCGGTCGTAGAGGGTGAAGGCATCGGCCGCGAGCGGCAGAAATCCGATGTCGTCCTTCAGGTAGTAGCCAGCCGCAAACTCGTCCGAGCCGGTGCCCGCAACATCGCCCTGGACGAAGCCGTCCATCCGGCCGTGGTTGAGCTGGTGGCGCCCAGAGTCCCAGCCGTGGGCGGGATCGGGGTGATCGCAGCCTTGGAAGTCGGGCGGCAGATGGTGGGTCGGGACCGGAGTACCGGCGGGATCGGGGTAGCTGAGACCTGCATTTTTGGCATCGGCGTCGGGGTGCCAGCCAAAGTAATGATCGAACGATCGGTTCTCCATCATTAAGACGACGAAGGTGTCAATCGGCATGTTGCGCGGGCTCGGGAATGGCTTGGCGGTTTGTCGGATCGCCGCCTGCGACACCAAGGTGTCGATTCCCGCGACCCCACCGATCGCAGCCAAAGCCGCGGTCCGGGCGAGGAACTCGCGGCGGCGCAGGAACGACTCCGGAAACTCTGCGGCCAACCGTTCGGTGCGCTCCGACGGGGCCAGCTCGCCGAACTCGCCCTGCCTGGTGCGGCGACGCTCACCGACCCGGGTCGGCCGACGGCCAAGACCCATCCAATCCCCCATCTAGTTGTCGTCCTCGGGGAGGATCACGACCTCGCAGTCGTAGACGCCGTCCTCCGCGTCATCGACGTAAACCTTGTCGTAACCAGCGCCGCAGTTGATCTCATCGGGCCTGCCGTCGCGAGCCTTGATCACATCATCGCCGGGACTCCCTACCTGGACACCGTTGACCATCGCGTATCCGTCGCGCCCGGCGCCGCCCTTGAGACGATTGGCACCGCCGCCACCGCGTAGCAAATCATGCCCGGCGCCGCCTTTGATCTTGTCGCGCTCGGACCCGCCCTTAAGACGATCGCGGCCGCCGCCCCCAACAAGTCGATCGCGGCCACCGCGGCCGCTGATTCGGTCATTGCCGCCGAGCCCGTGAATCCGGTCGGGGCCATCGCCGCCCGCGATTCGATCGTTTCCCGGGGTGCCGCGAATCACCGCCGCGGCAATCGCGCCGGCAACCAGACAAACCGCGATTACGGCCGCCGCTGGGACCGCCTTGCGAAGCAATGAGATCATCGCTTCGGAAACCTACCGGACAAGGTCGTCGATCGCGCCGGTTGGTTAGCGGCGGCCCTGAATCGAGGGGCAGGTTGGGCGCTTTGTTGAGGCCAAGGGCGTGGTTTGCCCGGGTAGGGTCGGCGTCGCGCGGAGACCCAATCGGACAACTCTTGAACTCATCCGTCCCGGCCTCCGGGCCGCCGCGATCAGGCACGCCAGCAAGGAAAGGTGCGCAGCGTTCATCGCCGGATTGCTGGCGGTTGCCGAGGAGCCGGTAGGGGCGCGGGAGATCGATCGGGCGGTCGAGCCTAGGCTCGGTCATGAGGTCTCGCGGTCCTCGATCGTGACCTGCCCGCGCCGCAACTCGACCGGCGAAGCGGCACCTGTTCGAGCGTCTCGGGTGGCCGGTACGCGCTGTCCCGACGGTGAATCGTGCTGACCGGCGGGTGGGCGCAGCCGCTCGTCGCGGTACGCTCGCTGCGTGGCTGGCCGTTAACTAAAAGCGCTTTTCCGGGCTTATCGCGAGGGCGACGAGCTGGCGTTCCGGCGGGCCGCCCAGGAGATCGTCGAGGAGGAAGCGGCCAAGAACCACAACGCGCTCGCGCGAGACCTACGGGCACTGCTCGCCAGCGGCAGCTCGCGGGCCGTGGTCGCACCGAGTGTCGCGCTGCCCGAGCCCCCGCGCGATCGCGAGGGCGAATGGCCACTGGCCCAAGTCAGGCACCCCGAGCGAGCGTTCGATGAGCTTGTCCTCGGCGGTGCGCTCGTCGAGCGTCTGCGGACCCTGGCTGATGAATACCGGTCGGTGGGAGGAGATCAATCGCCGAGGGATCCCACGTCGGCAACGGATCCTGTTCCACGGCCCACCCGGCTGCGGGAAGACCAGTGCAGCGGAGGCCGTCGCCACAGAGGTCGGGCTTCCCTTGGTGGTGGTCAGGATCGACGCGGTCGTGTCCAGCTACCTCGGGGAGACGGCATCGAACCTGCATCGGATCTTCGAGTTCGTCGGCCAGGGGTCGTGGGTACTGCTGTTCGACCAGTTCGACGCGCTCGGCAAGGCCCGCGATGACCCGACCGAGCACGGCGAAGTCAAACGGGTCATCACCGCGTTCTTGCAGATGCTCGACGCCTTCCGCGGACCCAGCCTGCTGATCGCCGCGACCAACCACGAGCACCTGCTCGATCCGGCGCTGTGGCGTCGCTTTGACGATGTCCTTGAGTTCCCGCGCGCGACCGTCCATCAGAGTCGGCGGCTGCTGCGTCAGCGGTTGCGTGCCGTCCGCCACGAGGGGCTGGAGATCGATGCGAGCGCGTCGCGGATGAAGGGCAAGCCGCACGCGGCGGTCGAGAAGGTCGCGTGGGATGCGGTGCGCTTCGCGGTGCTCGATGATCGCGAGGTGATCGAACAGCGCGACCTTGATCGTGCGGTCGCCGACGCGCTCGCGCGTCCCTGGTAGGCGATGTCCGACCATCTGCAGCTTCAGCAGCCCCTCCGGCTGGAAAGCCGCCGGGCGGGCACCGGCTTCGGGGAACAGCCATCGCGTATCCCGGGACGCCACGCCAAGAAGCTCAACGACGATCTCGACCGAGCGATCGGATCGATGCGTCCGGCGCGAACGATCGAGGGCGTCGATCCGGCGTACGTGTTCAAGATCCGCGCGGCCGGCTGGCTGCAGGAGGGCGCGCTGCGCCGGAGCGGCCTGAAGTTCCTCGGCGACACGAAGGAGTGGACGTATTTTGTGTTCGCGCCGGGCGGCGACCCCGATGAGTTACGCAAGACGCTCCGCGAATACGGCGCGA
This sequence comes from bacterium, assembly GCA_023251975.1. Taxonomy (GTDB): domain Bacteria; phylum Actinomycetota; class Thermoleophilia; order Solirubrobacterales; family 70-9; genus JAHEXU01. Next base: position 11,869 of record JAHEXU010000030.1, read on the forward strand.
TCGGTGACAGTGCGACGCAAGCGCCTGGCCGGTTTCGATTCGATCGACGAGTTTCTGCCCTATGGCCGCGATGATCGCCGCGGCCCGGGTGTACCAGCGGATGGTGGGTCGCTCGACGAGCCGATCGCCGTCGACATCATCGTTTGGCCGTCCGCCGACGCGGCGACGGCACGCGCGCGCGTGCAGGATGTCCGGCTAGCGATCGCACAGAGCAGCGCCGCGGCGGTGTTGACCGCGGATGAGCGTTCGCGGTTCACCGTCGTTCGCGCCCGCGTCGACCGCGAGGTGCTCGACAGCCTGCTCGACCTTGCGGTCGTCGACCGGATCCGCGCCCCGCCGGCGCCGCGGCTTGAGCCTTCGACCTGGCGCAACGCCACAATCGAGGATCTCCCAACACCTCGGATTGAGACTGTTGCGCCGATGGGGCTGATCGACGACGGCGTCATGGAGCACCCGCTGCTGCCGACCGCGGTTATCGCCTCGCGGACCGCTGTCCCCGCCGACCACGCCTGGTTGCCACCGAGCGACCACGGGACGCTCGTCGCCGGGCTCTACGCCTAGGGCGACATCGAAGACGCACTCGCGGGCGCTGGCGAGTGGGTGGCCGACGGCCCGATCCACGCGGTCCGCGTCCTCGCGCCCGACCCGCGCGCGAAGGATCGCACGCGATTCCCGACCGATCAGCCTGCCTACCGCGTCATTGAGACGGCGATCCGCAATCTCAACGAAGAACACGGCGTTCGCGTATTCAACCTGAATCCACCGACATTTCGGTGGATCTAGGTTCAACCCATCGGTCACCGACGGCGGCGCGTACTCCGGCCCGCACGTCAGCGTCTGGACAGAACGACTCGACGAACTCGCCCGCGAGCTCGACGCCGTGATAGTCGTTGCCGCCGGCAACCAACGACCCGACGATCTCCCGCCGGCCACGGACCTCCTCAGCACCTACCCGAACTACCTACTGACCGAGGGAGCACGGGTCCCCGAGCCCGCCATCGCCGCCAACACCGTCACGGTCGGCAGCATCGCCCACGCCGACACACCACAGACGCTCGACGGCACTTCACGGCCCGGCGACCGCGCGATCGCCGGACCAGCGCAACCATCCCCATTCACGCGCACAGGCCCAGGCACGGCGGGCGCGATCAAGCCCGACCTCGTCGAACACGGCGGCAACTGGGTCCTCGACGACACCGACCGACTCCGCGACCCCGAACACGGCGTCAGCATGATTTCACTCCTCCGACGCGACGCGCGGCTCTTCGGCGTCGCCAACGGCACCAGCTTCGCTGCTCCGCGCGTCGCTCGCCTCGCCGCAGCGATCCTCAACCGCTACCCGGACGCCGGCGCCAACCTCGTCCGCGCCCTTCTCGGCGGGATCTCGGTGCCGATGATCCACAAGGGGATCGCCGAACTCGAAGTCGGCGACCATCTCGAAGCTGGCCGTGTTCGCCGACGAGGCGGCGGACGCCACCCATCTGATGATGTATATAGATAAATCGGTGCTTGAGGTATTTGGCCCTATACTTTGACAGTCTATGGAAGCACCCCGGCCACGGCCTAGGACCCTAGGACCGCGCGAAGCTGAGCTCGTCGCCTGGATGGAGATCGAACGGCCGAAGGCGATCGGCGTAGACAGAGCGGTAGTGGCTCTCGACTGGCCGCGGCCGCAGGTGCGGCGCGTGTTGTCGCAGCTCGCAAGCAAAGGCTGGCTCCAGCGGACCCGGCGCGGTAGCTACGAGCCCCTGTTCGCGGAGACCGGCGGGATCGCCGTGCCCGGCGCGTGGGCGGCGCTCACCGAATGGCGTGTCCCTCACTACGTCGCCTTCGCATCCGCAGCCTACGAGCTGGGCCTTACGCCCGATCGACCGGGTGAGGTGCAAGTCTGCGTCCGTGTCGGAACGAGCCGCCCAAAGGCATGGCAGTCGGTGCGGCTTCGCCTGATCCCCCTCCGAACGTTTTCGATCGACGGCACCGACGAACGCGATCTGCATGGCTACCCGATCCGGGTCTCGAATGTAGAGAAGACGCTCGTCGATTCCGCCGCCGTGCCAGCCCGAGCGGGTGGCCCCTTCGGCTTGGCACGCATGGTTACCCGGGCGATTGGCGCTGCGGACTGGTCTGAGTTTGCTCGTCTTGCGGCATCTACCGCCAACGGAGGACCGGCGGCGCGGCGTCTGGCAGCACTACTTGACGTTCTCGAAGAACAGATCCCCAGCGAGCTGCAGCAGGTCGCAGAGGCGAGCGCTCGGGATACCAGCCCGTTTTTCCTTGGCAGCGGCGAGGTGCATGGTCGGCGGGGCGGTGAGCTGAGGCCCTGGGGCGTCGTCGTTAACGTCAGCCCGGAGGGGCTGCGAGAGGAGGTTCAACGCTGAAATGGTCGCACCGGTTTTCGTCCGCCAGTTCGCGGTCAGCCACCGGATCGATCTCGATGTCGCCGAGCAAGAGATCGTTCTTCACTACGCCCTGGCCCTGCTCAACGAAGCCGGGCTGGTAGGGACCGCGCCGGGAGAGCGCACGCCGGGGGCGCTGCTGCTGAAGGGCGGGACTGCGTTGCGGTAGTGCGTGTTCGGCTCCACTGGCCGGTTCTCCCAGGACATCGACCTCGATGCCTCGCGTGCCAACGGTTTCGAGGATGCCATCATCGACCTCTTCACCGATCGATCCCCGTATCAGGAGATCAGGTTCTCGATGGGCTCGATCCGGTACTCGCACGATGGCAACTTCAGCGGGACAGTCGAGTATGACCACCCGAGCGGAAGTGGGGCGTTCGAACTTCAGATCTCCTACCGGATGGACCCCGTTCTCGACTCGATCGACCTGGAACTCCAGCCGCAGCCGTATTTCAGGCAGGTCGAGGTCCCGCTCCCGAACCTCCACGGGCTCGACCCCTACGAGATGCTCGGCGAGAAGCTCATGGCCGCGAATCGTCGGCTCGGCGGGTCGGGCAAGGATGCCTACGATCTTTATCTTTGGGCTCAGCGCCCCTTCGACGAGAACCTCGTAAGGCGCCTTGGCGTGCTCAAGGCCTGGACCGATCAGCGGAAGCAACCCCGGTACGAGCCAGCCAGGCTGCTCGACGCGATCAGCCCCGGGAACTTCCGCTGGAGCGACATCGCGACGTTGGTGCCACGGCGCCTGAGCAGCGATCCGGTGACTATCTGCGATCAGGTCCGCGCGAGGTTCTCCTTCCTCGTGGATGTGACACCCGAAGAACAAGAGTTGCTCGACGATCAAGTCTCCCATCGCCATCACCTGCTCTTCAATGACCTTCGCCACGAGGCCCGCCAGGCGGCAGCCGCGGTTTCTCGCTGAGCAGCCGCCTCGGCAGACTGGTAGCAAGATCTGCCCGCCCGCCGCGAGGCGAGCTGAGGCGGCGATCGAGCGGGGCGGAGCGGCGGGTCAGTCCTTGTAGGGGTCCTCGACCCCGGCGCCGGCCATTGCGACGCCGAGCGGGCGCAGCCGGTGCGAGACGCGGATCGTCTCGCCGTGCGCGGCGAGGACCTGATCGAGGCGCTTGTAGGCGCGGGGGGCCTCATCGGCGGCACCGCCGCGGGACTCGACCCGCCGCGCCGCTAGCTCCGCCTGGACGGCTCCAAAGTCGATCGGGCCGGGGCTGATCGGCTGAGGGCGCTTCTCGATCCGCGACTGCCCACAGCGCGGGCAGTCGCCGTCCTGGGTTGTGGTACCTGCTCGAGCGGCTCGGCTTGAAGACGACTGGCGGAGAGTGCATCTCGCCGTCTGGCGCGCGGTCGGTGAACTGTACCCTTGCGCGAGCGCCAGGAACCCGGACGCCGTCTTGTGGCCGAACCCGCGAGAGCCGAAGTGAACGCCGACCCAGACCCGCTCCTGCTCGTCGGCGAACAGGTCACGTAGTGGTTTCCGGCGCCGACCGTCCCGAGCTGGTTGCGGGCGATCTGAATGATCCGGCGTTGCGGGCGGAACTCGGCGTGGGCGACCTCGTCGAGCACCGGGTGATCGACCGGCTCGTTGTTGACCCGGCCCATCCCGAAGCTGACCCGCCACCGCGATCTCGTCCATGATCGGCGCGAGCGCGAGCTCGTCGGCTCAGATGTTGGTTAGCACCGCCTTGTTGCCGCAGCCGATGTCGTAGCCGACGCCGGACGGGCTGATGTGGTCACGGTAGGCGACGGCGCCACAGATCGGTTGGCTGTAGCCGAGGTGGTTGTCGGCGCACAGGACGCCCCGCGCCCCCAGCTCAACCGCGAGGCAGCGGTCGAGCTGGGCGATCGTGCCCTCGTCGGCTTCTCCGTAGATGTAGCTCACTTCTCTCTTCGCCTTTCTGTGAGCTCGGCTCACGGCGGGTGCAGGGGGCAGGCGCCAATCGCGCGCATCGGGGTTTTCGGTGGAGGGGCGGCGAGCGCCAACCCAGCCGTACACAGGGCGTGTTGTCGCCGGGGCTGAGAGCGCTCGCCTAGACGTTTCGGCGCCGCTTGGGCGCGGCGGGAGACTGCGGCGCGGTCTTCGCATCAACCAGAAGCGGCGGCGCTGCTCGTGAAGTGGCTGGTTTTGGGCGCGAAGAACACCGGCTGCGAAGTGGTAGCAGCGTCGGGCAGGCCGTGGAACCGGGCGGCACCGCTCAGCGGCGGATCAGCGGCTCGAAGCGCTTGATCAGGTCGAAGTAGCGGACCGGAGCGAGCCTGACGAGCAGCGAGAGTGCGGTTGCGTCCGGGCCGATCATGATCCGACCCTTGTCGGCGAGGATCCCCTTGTGGATTGTCTCGGCGGCCTTCTCGGGCGAGGTCCTGGCGACCTTTTTGAAGTCGTCCTCGAGGACGGTGCGGTCGGTGTTGCCGAGGTCGTCGACATGAAAGCGGGCGTTGTTGACGATGTTCGTCGCAATCCCGCCCGGATGCACGGTGATCGCGCGAATCGCGCTGCCGCGAAGCTCGTGGCGCAGCGACTCGGTGTAACCACGGACGGCGTGCTTGGAGGCGCAGTAGGACGACTGGGCCGGCCAGCCGACAAGTCCGAAGATGCTTGAAACGTTGACCAGCGCGCCTGACCCGGCCCCCTGGAGGATCGGCATGAAGGCCCGCGTGCAGTGCACGACGCCCCAGAAGTTGACGTTCATCACCCACTCGTCGTCCTCGGGCGCGGCGTCGGAGGCGAGTTGGCTGACGGTGACGCCAGCGTTGTTGACGACGATCCCGACCGGCGCGGGCGCCCACTCCGCGACCTTGGCGGCAAACGCCATGACGCCGCCGCGATCGGAGACGTCAAGCTTGTCGGCAAAGTGCGGGCCCTCCAGGGTCGCGGCCGTATTGGTCAGCCCGTCCTCGTCCCAGTCGCAGATCGCAACCGGGTGTCCGTGGGTTGAGAGCCGCTGGGCAAGGGCGCGACCGATCCCCGAGCCGGCGCCGGTAACGACGGCGGTGCGACCGTCAAGCTGAAGCGACGACATCGCCGCAACCTACACGAAACCGTGTCGGATAGCGGCCGCTCGCTGGCGCTGCTCAGGCAGCCCGTAGCTCGCAGGCTCAGGCGGGCTCGCGCCAGAACTCGGGGTCGTGCTGCAGGGCTTCGTAGAGCCGCGCCGAGTCGCGGTTGATCTTGCGGGCGCGATTCCACAGTAACGCCTTGTAGGCGAGTCGGCCCAGCGGTCCGTCGGGCCGGATCGGGGCCTGGGCGGCATCGGGGCGATGTCGCGCCACGTAGTCGCTGACCGTGACGCCGTTCGAGCCGACCCACCCGGGCCCGCGCGACCAGTCGGAGCCGAGCTCGTTCCAGAACCCCACCGTGGCAGCGGTGAGGCACCAATGCGAGTGCGACTCGTCGGGGTTCTCGCCGCGCGGATCGCGGCGATTCAGACTCACCGAGCAGGGCGCGAACCGGCCCCGACCACTCGCGAATCAACGAGGTGTCGCCGTGCAGGAAGACCAGCATGTCATCGGGCTCGGCCTGCTTGAAGATTTCGGCGACGAGGAAGTCGAGCTCGGGGTCGATCGGCTCGCGGCGCTCGGCCGCGAAGTGTTTGGCGACAAGAGCTATGCCGGACGGGAGTTCGAGGCCGCGGCGCGCGAGCTTGGCGTCACAATCGTGCGGTCGCGGCGCAAAGACGAGCCCGGCACGGGGCCACACCTCGCCCCGATCCGCCGGCGGGTCGAATGATCTTTTTGGACCGCGAAGGACATCCTGACGCTCGAACGCCACGGAGCGCGGACCCTGCACGGGCTCAAGCGGGCTCAAGGTCCGCTTGGCAAGTCGATTCGTGGCGTTCGCGGCGGCAATCTCCCTCAATCACGAGCTTGGCCTTCCACCACGTGCGCTGGCTCAGTCAGTCGCCTGAGGCCGTGGAACTTAGGCGGTCGAGGATCGAGCGGGGCGATGGCGGGGTGAGGCCGGAATAGCAGCACTATTGCGGGCTCGCGACGGCGGTGCATCCGCGACGGTAATCGGCCGCTGGCCGCGTAAAGCCGCGCTTATTCTTGCGCGGGCCCTAATCATCTAGCGTTCGGCGGGCGCTCTTGGGTGCGACGCGTCCTCGAACTCGCGCAGCTTGCCGGTGACTAGGAAGCCGAGCTGCTCGCCGATGTCGACGGCGTTGTCGCCGATCCGCTCCAGCGCCCGACAGGCCAGCAGCATCGTCATCGCCCACTCGCGCCGCTGCAGCGAGTCACCGAACTCCAGCGCCAAGCCGAAGACCTCGCGATTGAGCCGATCGACCAGGTCGTCCTGGCGGACCAGATCGCGCGCCAGCTCGAGATCGCGCTCGGCAAATGCCCGCCGCGATTGCAGGCACAGCGACCGGACCTGGCCGCCCATTGCGGCGATGTTGTCGATCAGCCGCTGATCCTGTGAACCGGCATCGCTGAGCGGGATCAACTTGGCGATATTGACGCACTGGTCGCCCATTCGCTCGATGCATTTCATCACGTGCAACAGCGCCGCGATCAGGCGTAGATCGGTCGCAACCGGGGCCTGGGTCGCGAGCATTGTCAGCATCGACTGATGGACCTCGAGGAAGCGTCCGTCAATCCGATCGTCGTCGGCGACTACGATCGCCGCCAATTCGACATCTTGGGTGGCGACCGCCTCGAGGATGCGATCGAGCGAGGTCACGACGAGGTCGATTCCGCCGAGGCATCGTTCCTCCAGTTCGGCCAATTCGGCCTGGTAGTGCAGCCGGGTCGAGCTCGCCATCAGCCGACCTTGCCGGAGACGTAGTCCTCGGTGCGCTGATCGGCCGGGTTGGTGAAGATCTTTCCGGTCAGGTCGTATTCGACCACCCGACCCCAACTGGCGCGCTCATCGGGGCTCTGCTCGACCATCAAGAAGGCGGTTCGGTCGGAGACTCGGGCGGCCTGCTGCATGTTGTGGGTGACGATCACGATCGAGTAGTGCTCCTTCAGCTCGAGCATCAGGTCTTCGATCCGGCCGGTCGAGATCGGATCGAGTGCCGAGCACGGCTCATCCATCAAGATCACCTCGGGTTCAACGGCGATGCAGCGGGCGATGCAGAGTCGCTGCTGCTGGCCGCCCGACAGACCGAAGGCGCTCTTGTCGAGTCGATCCTTGACCTCGTCCCACAGCGCCGCGCCACGCAGCGCCCGCTCAACGACCTCGTCGAGGTCGCCCTCCTGCCCGATCATCTTCGGTCCAAAGGCGACGTTGTCGCGGATCGATTTCGGGAACGGATTCGGCTTTTGGAAGACCATCCCGATCAGCTTGCGAACCTGGACCGGGTCGACGTTGGGGCCGTAGAGGTCCTCGCCTTGGTAGTGAAGCTTGCCGACCACCTCGCAGTCGGCGACCAGGTCATTCATCCGATTGAGGCAACGGATCAGGGTGCTCTTGCCGCAACCGGACGGGCCGATCAGCGCGGTCACCTCGTTCTCGTAGATGTCCATCGAGACCTCGCGAACCGCCGCGACGCCGCTGTAGGTGACGCCGACTCCCTGCAATTCGAAGACCCGGCGGAGGTCCGGCTTGGTCGATTCGGCGACACCGCGTGACCCGGGACGGACCGAGACCCGCGGTCGGGTCATGGCTTTACCTGCGGGACGCTCACTCATCGTTGCATACATCCTCTACCAACTCCGTTCGTATCGATTGCGCAGCCAGATCGCGACCGAGTTCATCGCCAACAGCAATCCCAACATGACGATGATCGCGGCGGCGGCAAGCGTTTGGAACTCCGCCTGCGGCTGCTTGACCCAGTCAAAAATCTGCAAGGGCAGCGCGGTGTAGCGGCTGAACGGCCCGTTCGGGTCGAAGGTGACAAAGGTCGCCGCACCGAGCGGGACCAGCGGCGCCGTCTCGCCGATCGCACGCGAGATCGCCAGGATCACCCCGGTCGCGATCCCGGGCACCGCCGCCGGCAACACCTGGTGGCGGATCGTCTGCCACTTGGTTGCGCCGAGGGCGAGCGAACCTTCGCGAACCGAACCGGGGACCGCCCGCAGCGCCTCCCGCGCCACCAAGATCACCACCGGCAAAACCAACAGGGCCAGGGTCAGCGAGGCGGTGAGGACGACGAAACCGAGGTTGAGCGGGGCTCGGGCGATGAAGGCGAGCCCGAGCAGGCCGTAGATGATCGACGGGACCGCGGCCAAGTTTTGCACGTTCAGCTCGATCAAGCGAGCAACCCGGCTTCGCGAGCCCGCGTACTCCTCGAGGAATACGGCGGCGCCGACTCCAAGCGGCACGATCAAGACGATCACGAAACCGATAATCCAAAGTGTCCCAATCAGGGCCGAGCGCAGGCCAGCGTTGGCTGGCAGCGACGAGGTGCCGTTGGTCAGCAGCGCCGGGTTGAGGCGCGGCGCACCCTCGATTAGGTTGTCGAGGACCAATACCGCCAGCCCGAGGACCGCTAGCGCGAGCGCCGCATAGAGCGCAACCGAGAATGCCGCAGCTCGAATCACATCGGCCCGTGGTTGCGAGCTGAAAATCTCGGTGCCGACGCCGCGAGCGGAGGCCAGCGCAACCTCGGCCCGAGCGGTGCGAGGATCGCCGGGCCTCATTCGTAGACCTCGCGGTAGCGATTGACCAGCCTGATCGAGACCGCGTTCATCGCCAGGGTCATCACGAACAGCAAAAGCGCGACCGCGAACACGGTCTTGTATTCGAGCGAACCGGTGGCGAGGTCGCCGGTCGCGATCGAGCCGATGAAGCCGGTCATCGCCTGGATCGATTCAACCGGGTTGAACGATTTGAAGATGTTCTCGTTCGGGGTGTTTCCGGCGGCGATCAGGACGATCATCGTCTCGCCGACGGTCCGCGAGATCGCCAGGATGATCGCGGCGACGATTCCGGAGAGGGCCGCTGGGAAGACCACCCGGGTCGCCACCCGGGCGCGGGTCGCGCCAAGCGCGTAAGCGCCCTCGCGGAGGGCGTTTGGGACCGCCCGCATCGCGTCCTCGGAGACCGAGGCGATCATCGGCACGATCATCAGGCCGATCGCAAGACCTGCCGAAGCAACGCTGAATACCCCCGGCTCGTCGCCGAGGAAGCCGGGCCAGATTCCCTGGATCAGCGGGGTCAAAAACGACAGGGCAAAGAACCCAAAGGCGACCGTCGGCACTCCGGCGAGAAGTTCGACCAACGGTTTCAGCAGGCGGCGGCGGCGGCGCGAGGCGTACTCGGAGAGATAAATCGCGACGCCGAGCCCGACCGGGACCGCGAACAAGAGCGCCCACAGGGTCACCGAGAAGGTCCCGGCGACGATCGCCAAGACGCCGAACGAGTGCGGGTTGATCGTCGGGCTCCAATCGGTGCCGAACAAGAAGTCGCCGAGCGGGACCTCGCCAAAAAACTGAAGCGACGGAATCAACAACGAGATCACGATCGCGGTCGTGGTCACGATCGACAGCCCGGCACACCCGGCGAGCGCCCAATAGATGGCGCGCTCGCCCCGACGCGGGCCGGAAGCGCGCAAACGCGAGTTGTCAGAGCCCCCCGGGTTTGCCGCCAATCGGCGCATCGCCGATTTCGATTGCACCCGTCGCTTCATCAATCATTCGCGGCAAGCTGCTTGCTCGCCGTTGCAACCTGCTCGTCGGTCAGGCCGATGAACCCGATCTGAGCGCCGATCTCGTTTGCGTTTTGGATGTAGAAGTCGATGAAAGCGCGAGTCGCCTCGTCGCCCAGCGCTTGCTTTGACGGATAAAGGAAAAGGCCGCGCGAGAGCGGCGTGTAGGTGCCGTCTTGGACGCTCGCCACCGATGGGGCGACGCAGCCGTTGCCACCGTCGACCTGGAGCGCCTTCAGCTCGCCCGAGTTCGCCTCGAAGTACGAGTACCCGAAGTAGCCGATCCCGCCCACCGAGCCTTCGACCCCGGTGACCGTCTGGTTGTCGTTCTCGCCGACATCGTTGAAGTCCTTCGTCTGTACCCCCTCCTCGCCATTGACGGCGGCGGTGAAGTAATCGAAGGTGCCGGAGTCGGTGCCGGGACCGTAGCGTTCGATCGGCGCCGAGAAGTCGAGGCCGTCGACCTCGTTCCAGTCGGCCGCGGTTCCATCCGGTCCCCAGATCTGAGCGAGCTGGTCGATCGTGACGCAGTCGGTCGAGTTATCGGGGTTGACGACGACGGTCAGGGCGTCGTTGGCCACCTGGATCTCTTGATAGGCGATCTTGTTGTCCTCGCAACTCGTCGCCTCTTCGGGCTCGATCGAGCGCGACGCGTCGTTGATCTCGATCTCACCGGCACAAAAGCGCTCGAAACCGCCGCCGGTTCCGGCCTCACCAACGGTGATCTGGACATCCGGGTTCTCGGCGTTGAACTGCTCCGCAACCGCCTTGGTCAGCGGTCCAACCGTGCTCGAACCATCGATGTTGATGGCGCCGCTGAGGCCGCTGCCGCCCGAGCCGCTGCCGCCGCAGGCGGCGAGGCTGAGCGCGGCGGCGAGGACCGCGCAAAGGGCGATCACCGCGATTGGATTGAAGCGGCGGCGTGAAGTCGTTGTGGTTTCGCTCATGGTTTATGTCCCTTGTCGATTGACATCGTGGATCGGAAGATGACCGCGGGTCGTTCTTAGCTTGTTACCCCGCTGTTACCGGGATGTAAAAGTTCTGTGAACGAGCGGCAAATCGCCTCTATTTATGGGTTTCGCGGACCCGAATCGGGGCAGAAGAGCCCCAGGTCGCGCGATCGCGAGCGACTTTGCCGTCCGGCCGATCGGTCTTACGGACGCTGGTCAGGACGCGGGAGGGATTGGTGGCAGCGGGCGCAACCGGGTCGTCGTCGGCCCCCGCGGGACACGCGGCGAACCGGTACCCGACGCCAAAATGGGTATGGATGTAGTTCCAATCTGGCGAGGCCGAGGACAGCTTCGCCCGCAGCTTGCGGACAAAGACATCGACCGAGCGGTCGCCGTGCGCCATCTCGTATCCCCAGACGCGGCGATACAGCTCGTCACGCTCGATGACGAGCTGATCGGCGTCGATCAGCGCCTGCAGAAGCTCAAATTCGCGGCGGGTCAGACCAAGACCCTGGCCGTCGACGAACGCCTGGAACTGCTCGCCTCGGACCTCGAGTTCTCCGAACACCGCCGGCCCGAAATCGGCGACCGGGTTGGCGATGCGAAGGCGGCGGCGCACGACCGCCTCGATCCGCGCCATCACCTCTTCCGGGTGGGCTGGCTTGGAGATCCAGTCGTCGGCTCCAAGCCGCAAGCCGCGCACTCGCTGGGCCACCGTCGAATTTTGGCTGCAAACGAGGATCGCGAGCCCCGGCATCAGCTCGCGAAGGCACTGCAAAAAGGCCCATGGATCGGCCTCGAACAGGGACAGGTCGACCAGCACCGCGTTCAACTTCAGCGCCATCAATTCGGCCGGGCGGACGGCACCGTCAAGGCGCCAATAGTCCCAGCTGGCGCCGTCCAAGCGGCGCTCAAGAACCTGCGCGAAGCCTCGATCATCGTCGATCACAGCCAATCGAATTGGTTGAGTCAATGAGGTCACCGGGCGGGAATGCTACTCGCCGAAGGCGCGGAAACCGCTGCGAACGCTCGCCGCTCGTCGGCGCGAGGGAAAACATCACCGGAGGTGCGTTACAGTTCGGCCCATGGGCCGCGACCTCCGCTCAGCCGTCCGCCTACGGATTGTCTTCTTCGCCGTGCTTGTCGCGCTGCTGGCCGCCACCGCACCGGCGCTAGCGGCCGACGGCAAGGGTTGGTACGGCGAGCTCGACGACAAGGTGATCACCAACTTCGGCTTCGGAGTCATCCTGTTCTTCCCGATCTTGGTCACAGTCCTCTCGATCGTCCAGGGCCGCCTCGAGTCGCGCAAGGAACGCGCTCGGGCGGAAATCGAGAAGGCCACCCGGCCCGATTAGCCCCGGCCTCTACCGCGAGTTCGTAGCCGCGAGCTCGCGGAGGTGACGGGC
>JAHEXU010000031.1 GCA_023251975.1 bacterium
GCCGTCGTCGGCGGAGTCGACCAGGCCGTCGTTGTCGTCGTCGAGGAGGTTGGAGCAGGCGGGCAGGGTGCCGCCGACATCGGGCAGGGAGTTGCCGTCGGGCAGGTCGATCGAGACGCCGGCTCCGCCGACGCCGAGGACCTGGCCGCCTTGGGCGGTGACGGCGGCGGTGAACAGGACCGAGCCGAGGATCGCGGTGGCGATTACTACGAGAAGCTTGGGCCGCACCGTTCTAGCTCTTTCCGTTGCGCTTGTCTGTTGCTCTGGATACATAAACCGGGAACTTTTGAAACCGGGAAAACCGGGAACTGTTGAAACCGGGACTTTTGAAACCGGGAACTGTCCGCGAGTTGCGGTCGCTTCTCGAAGCCTATCCGTTCCGGGGGCTGGATTGCGCCGGTCGTTGCGATCGGCGGCCCTGGATCATTCTCGGCATCCGTGGTTGGTCGCTTGAGAGCCGCCGAGTCGGCGGGCCGGCGGCTACAGCGGCGGCTACAGTTGTCGCCCGTTGAGCACTCCCAAGGTGGTATTTGAAAATGAGTGACGATCGAGGTGGGCTGCGCGCCCGCGGCGAGGACGCGGTGGGTGAACTCGCCCAGACGCTGATCGACAACCCGCTGTTTAGCCAGGCCTTGTCGCGGGCACTCGGGGTCGGTGAGCGGGCCGTGCAGGCGCAGCGCGGCGCACTTGCCGCGTTCGACATCGCGACCAGCCCCGACATCGATCGTCTCGAGCGCCGGATCCGCGCCCTCTCGAACCGGATCGAGGAGCTGGAGGATCAGCTCGACTCGGTCCGCGCCCAATTGCGAAAGCAGTCGAAGTAGCCCCGGATTCGGAGCTGATATGAGCCGGTTCGGCGCATTTCAGGCGGCGTCGAGCGCGCTGAGGACCGAGCGAGCGAGCCCGATCAGCTCGTCGCGCTCGCGGCGATCGCGTTCCTCCTCGCCCTCGTGCTCGACCGCGGGGCGAGGCAAAAGGATCGCGGCGGCTGCGGCGCCGGCTCCGCTCGCTGCCGCGAGGACGCCGGCGCTCTCGAGATCGGTACCGGCAATCGCCGCCGAGTCGTTGCCGTTTCGGGTTGTCAAGGGATCGAAGGTCGCGACCGCGCCCGCCGCGATCGAGGTCGCGGTCAGCGCGGCGCGTAGGCCCGGGGCCGGCAGGACCAGCTCGCCGCCACGCCACGCCCGGTCAACCAACAGCGGGCCCGTCGCGGGCTCGAACGGGCAAAAGCGCCCCAACAGGACGACTCGCCGTGCCCCGTGCTCGATCAACTCGGCGACGACGAGCCCGGCGCAGACGCTTCCGATCCCGATCGAGTGAACGCTGAGCGGGCGCTCCGAGTCGACGCGCGGCCCGTGGTATCCCCACAGACCGTGGTGGTGGTTGGCCATCAGGGGGCCGCTGATCAGGGCGGTCGCGACGGCCATCGCGTCCGCCGGATCGGGCGTCACCAAGACCGTCTCGGCGATCGGCGCCGTCGGTCTCAGGGTGCGTCGTCCCCGGTGCACGCAGCGAGGATAGGGGAGGCGAGCCGGTCCCGGCGGTGATCGCTCAACTAATCTTGTGCGATGAGTTCGGAGCGGGAAGCCAATCAGTCGGCCGGGCAGCGAAGGCCCCTGCCGGAGCCGCTGTTGACTGCGGTTGCCCAAACGCTGGAGGCAACCTCGCAGGGGGCGAGCGAGACTCGTCAGCGAGCCCAGGTGTTGCTCGACGAGGTGGCTCGCCGCGGTCAGGAAGCGGGCGAGGAGATCGCCCGTCGTGGTCAAGAGGCCGGGGTCGAGATCCGCCGTCGCTTTCGCGAGTTTGGCTTTGCCGGGGCCGAGGAGGTGGACGAGCTGCGGGCTCGGATCGCCGACTTGGAGGCGCGTCTCGAGCAACTTCAGGCGGAGCGCTCGGCGCCGTCTCGAACCTAGGTCGAGCGAGTCCGAAGTTGACCTCGGTCGAGATCGCAACCGAGTTCTCGCGCCGCCTCGGCGACGGCCTGCAAGCGGGCCTGGACCCGTTGAGCGCGGCCGAGCGGGCGGCCACGGCGCTGCCGAGCGCCGCCGCCGCCCGGCTCGGTGAGGTGGTGCGACGCCTCCGCAGTGGCCCCGGTGATGACCCGTGGGGGTTTGACGAGCCGCTGGTCGAGCTGCTCGATCCGGCGCTCAAACTTCTCTACGAGACTTGGTGGCGAGTCGATACGGTCGGGATCGCCAATGTCCCGGCGCAGGGGCGCGGCATGATCGTCGCCAATCACGGCGGCTCGCTGCTGCCGTTTGACGCCGCGATGATCTCGACCGCGATCATTCTCGCTCACCCCCAGCCGCGCCGACCGCGATTTTTGGCACTCGATTGGGGCTTCGAGCAGCGGCTCGTCGAGCCGCTGCTACGCCGCCTCGGCGCGGTTCCGGCCGATCCCGACAACGCCCGTCGGCTGCTCGAGCGCGAACAGCTTCTCGGCGTCTTTCCCGAGGGCGCCCGCGGCTCTGGCAAACCGTTCTCGGCGCGCTATCGCCTCCAGGGCTTCGGTCGCGGCGGCTTCGTCGAGGTGGCGCTGCGCTGTCGCTGTCCGATCATTCCGGTCGCGGTGATCGGTTGCGATGAGATCTACCCGATGCTGGCTGACATCCCCGGCCTCGCCGAGACCCTCGGCACCCCGTTCGTCCCGATCACCCCGACCTTCCCGTGGCTCGGCCCGCTCGGCCTGATCCCGCTGCCGGTGAAGTGGCGGATCGAGTTTTGCGCGCCGATCGAGCTCGCCGAGTACCCGCCTCAGGCCGCCGAGGATCGGACGCTGGTCGCCGAGATCGTCGGCCGGGTCGAGGAAGCGATCGCGTCCGCGCTGCAGCGCAACCTCGAGATCCGCGGACCGGCCTTCGCGCTCGCCCCGCCGCCGCCCGAGTAGGCGGTCGGCCAGCGGCGTGATTGGGCGCGGCACGAATACACTCCCTGGCGCGTGGAGAGATTCGGGTGAGCAAGAGAGGTGCCACCTGCGGCGTCGTCGAGAGAGCTGGCTAGCGTGGCCGAGCCGGCAGCGATCGACGAACTGGGCCGTTTGGTGGCCGAGTCGGGCCTGGTGGCGCCGCATTCGGACGGCGTGGTCATGGTCTCGGGCGGTCCCGACTCGGCCTGCGCCGCGGCAGGCCTGCGCCAGCACCTCGGCTCGCAGGCGGTTAACGCGCTGCACGTCAATTACGGCCTGCGCCCGGATTCCGATCGCGACGAGGAATGCGCTCGCGAGCTCTGCGCCAACCTCCGGATCGATCTCCACGTGGAGCGGCCCAGGCTGGCGCCGGGAAATCTCCAAGCGGCCGCCCGGCAGGCCCGCTATGAACTCGCCGAGGAACTGCGCTCGCGCCGCTCCGCCGACTGGATCGCGACCGGGCACAGCCGCAGCGACCTCGCCGAGACCTTCATCTATCGGCTCGCCTCCTCGCCCGGTTCACGGGCATTGCTTGGGATGCCCGAGCGCAGCGGCCGGATCGTCCGCCCGTTGTTGCGGGTCAGTCGCGACGAGATCCGCCGACTCGCGGTCGAGGCGAAGCTGCCTTTCGTCGATGACCCGTCGAACGCCGATCGTCGTTACGCCCGCAATCGAATCCGCGCCGATGTGCTGCCGACTTTGCGCGCGATCAGCGGTGAGGCCGAGCGCAACATCGCGATCACCCGAGCCGAGATCGAGGAGGAGGCGGCGGCGCTCGATCAGGTCGTCGGCGAGCTATTGGCGGCGGCGACGGTCGAGCCGGATGGTGCGGCGGCCTCGATCGCGGAACTCGCTCGCAGCGGCCCGGCGCTGCGTCGACTAGCGCTGCGCGAGCTGGCGGTCCGGGCCTCGCGCTCGCCGGTTCCGCTGGGAAGGCGCCGCGCCGACTCGATCTGGCGGCTCGCCGAGACCCCGACCGGCGGTTCGCTCGACCTCGGAGGAGCCCTCAGGGTGATCGTAGAGGCCGGGGTGATCCGCTTCAGCACCGACTCGGACATTCCGGCTCCGGCGTCGTGTCGGATGGTAATCCCGGGTCGGGTCCGGTTCGGATCCTGGCTCATCGAAGCCGAGTCGGTCAAGGGCCCGATCCGACCCGCCGGCCCCGCTCAGGCGACCCTCGACGCGGAGCGGCTCGGCGGAGTCCTCGACATCCGCTCGTGGCGCCACGGCGATCGGATGCGCCCGCTCGGGCTCGGCGGCTCGCGCTCGCTGCAGGACCTGTTCAGTGATCGCAAGCTGCCGCGCTCGCAGCGCAACCAAATCCCGGTCGTATTGAGCGGCGAGGAAATCGTCTGGGTGCCGGGGATCGCGATCGCCGACGATCTGCGGATCGACCGCACCACCCGCCGGGTCGTGATCCTGCACGCCTCGCCGCATCGTTCCGCAAAAAAAGCCTGAGTGGGCAAGATTTCGCCGCCGCAAACGCTGGGGAGGCTGCGGCGCCCATACAATCTCGGCCCGATGGCTTCTCTTGGCGATCTCGCATCACCCGGGGGGGTTCCGGCGCTAGGGCGTACCGTGGTCGACGCGGCCAGCCTGCAGCGGCGGGTCGGCGAGCTGGCGGCGCAGATTTCGCGCGATTACGCCGGGCGTAACCTGGTCATGATCGGGATCTTGAAGGGGGCGGTGATCTTCCTGGCCGATCTGATGCGGGCGCTGACGATCGAGGCCGAGGTCGACTTCATGGCGGTCTCGAGCTACGGCTCGTCGACCGATTCTTCAGGCGTGGTACGGATTCTGAAGGATCTCGATGCTCCGGTGGCTGGCCGCGACCTGCTCGTGGTCGAGGACATCGTCGACTCTGGATTGACCCTGCAATACCTGCTGCGGACGCTGACCGCGCGCGATCCCGCCTCGGTCGAGGTCTGCGCCTTGCTGACCAAGCCGGAGCGCCGCCAGGTCGCCCTGCAGCCCCGCTATGTCGGCTTCGAGATTCCCGATCGCTTCGTCGTCGGCTACGGTCTCGATTACGCGCAGCGCCTGCGCCGCCTCCCCTATGTGGCAGAATTGGCCGAACCCGTCCCCGGCTGAGCGAACCGTGCGCCGGGGGTCCGATCGTCTACCCTGCGGTTATTGCTCGCTTGCGAGGCAGGGTGCTTGGTAGGCTGCAATTCAGCCTGTCCCGGGAACCTGTTCGTGTTCGCGGGCGTTTTCGCTGAATCAGGCCCAATAAACCAGAACCGACCGACGCGACCGACCAAGCCTATGAGACGGGTGTTCCGCAGCTTTTTGTTTCCGATCGTCGTCGTCGTGCTGCTCGCGATCTTGGTTCGTAGCGCCGTCGACACGCCGTCGACCGAAGAACCGAAGACCTACAGCGACTTCGTCGAGCAGGTGACCAACAACCCCGAGGCGATCGAGGAGGTCACGGTCAAGCCCGACTCGGGGACGATCGAGGTGACCAGGCGCGACGGTGAGAGTTACGAGACCGGTTACCTCGACAACACCGAGGAGGCGTTGCTCACCCTGGTCGAACGTCAAAACGTCCGGACAATAGTTGAGAGTCGCGGCGGCACCTCGGTCGCCGGCGTCCTGCTCTCGATCCTGCCGTTCGTCTTGATCATCGCCTTCTGGATCTTCTTGATGAATCAGATGCAGGGCGGTGGCTCGCGGGTGATGAACTTCGGAAAGTCGCGGGCAAAGCGGATGTCGGTAGACGCCCCGAAGATCACGTTCCGTGATGTCGCCGGCGCCGACGAGGCGGTCCAGGAACTCCACGAGATCAAGGAGTTCCTCGAGAACCCGAAGAAGTTTCAGGCGCTCGGAGCGCGGATCCCGAAGGGGGTCCTGTTGTACGGGCCTCCCGGTACCGGAAAGACCCTGCTGGCTCGGGCGGTCGCGGGTGAGGCCGGGGTTCCGTTCTTCTCGATCTCCGGCTCCGACTTCGTCGAGATGTTTGTCGGCGTCGGCGCCAGCCGGGTTCGCGACCTCTTCGAACAGGCGAAGCAGCACTCGCCCTGCATCATCTTCATGGACGAGATCGACGCCGTCGGTCGGCACCGCGGCGCCGGGATGGGCGGCGGGCACGACGAACGCGAACAGACTCTAAACCAGCTTTTGGTCGAGATGGACGGTTTCGAGATGAAGGACAACATCATCTTGATCGCTGCCACCAACCGCCCCGACATCCTCGATCCGGCGTTGCTGCGGCCTGGTCGCTTCGACCGCCAGATTGTCGTCGATCGCCCCGACCGCAAGGGCCGCAGGAAGATCCTCGAGGTCCATACCCGCGGCAAGCCGCTCGCCAAGCTGCTGGATCTCGACACGCTGGCTGGCCAGACCCCCGGTTTCACCGGCGCAGACCTCGCCAACCTGATCAACGAGGCCGCCCTGTTGACCGCCCGCGGCGGCAAGAAGGAGATCACGATGGTCGAGCTCGAGGAAGGGATCATGCGGGTGATCGCCGGCCCCGAGAAGAAGACCAGGGTGATGAGCGAGAAGGAGCGCCTGATTACCGCCTTCCACGAGATGGGTCACGCGATCGTTGGACACCGGCTGCCGAACTGCGACCCGGTGCACAAGGTTTCAATCATCAGCCGCGGCCAGGCGCTCGGCTACACGATCTCGCTGCCGACCGAGGATAAGTTCCTCACCTCTCGGGCGGAGCTGACCGACACGATGGCGATGACGCTGGGCGGCCGGGCGGCCGAAGAGATCGTCTTTTCGGAGATCACGACCGGCGCCTCGAACGACCTCGAGAAGGTGACCGCGACCGCCAAGCAGATGGTGATGCGCTACGGAATGTCGGAGCGGCTCGGACCGCGGGTGTTCGGTCACGACCGCGGTCAGCCGTTCCTCGGCCGCGAGTTCTCATCCGAGCCCGACTACTCCGACGAGCTTGCCCGTGAGATCGACGATGAGATTCGTCGCGTCGTCGAGGAGGCCCATCAGGCTGCCCGGGACATCCTGGCTGGCGAGCGCGAGCAGCTCGACCGGATCTCGAACATCCTCTTGGAGCGCGAGACGCTCGACGCGAGCGAGTTCGTTGCCCTGATCGACGGTGCCGCCGAGGAGGATGTCTTCAGCGACGAGGTCGACGAGGTCGGGTCGGCTCCCCAGGTTGATCGTGGCGGCGAGAAGGGCAGCGCTCGCGAGGGCGCCCGCCCGGTCACGCAGCCACGCCCCGGCTTCGCCGGCGGCACCGCCGAGTAACGCCTCGGGTGAGCGCGGCGCCGCCCCGGTTGGCCGGGCTGCTCGCCGACCACGGTCCCGGTAGACCAGCCCTGATGGGGATCGTCAACGTGACCCCGGATTCGTTTTCTGACGGTGGCGAGTTCTTCGAGACGGCGCTGGCGATCGCGCATGGATTGGCGCTCCGAGACGAGGGGGCCGCGATCGTCGATGTCGGCGGCGAGTCGACCCGCCCCGGGGCCGCCGCGATCGACGCTGAGTCCGAAATCGAGCGGGTGGCGCCGGTCGTCAAGGGGCTGACCGAGGCCGGGGCAACGGTCAGCATCGACACCTCGAAGGCGGCGGTTGCGGCGGTCGCGATCGACTCCGGGGCGGCGATCGTCAACGACATCAGCGCCCTAAACGATCCGGCGATGGCGCCGCTTTGCGCCGAGCGCCGGGTCGGCTTGGTTTTGATGCACATGCAGGGATCACCCCGGACGATGCAGCGCGACCCAAGTTATCGCGATGTCGTCACCGAGGTTCACGACTTCCTCGCCGACCGGGTCGAGCGGGCGCTCCTCGCCGGGGTCGGCGGGGACAGGATCTGGGTTGACCCGGGGATCGGCTTCGGCAAACTGCTCGAGCACAATTTGGCGCTGCTGCGCAACCTCGATCAGTTTGCCGGGCTCGGCTGTGGCGTCCTCGTCGGGACCTCGCGCAAAAGCTTCATCGGCGCGATCAGCGGCGTCGAGGACGCCGCTGATCGGCTCGGCGGCACAATTGCCTCGAACGTCCTCGCCGCCGCCGCGGGTGCCGCGATCTTGCGGGTGCACGATGTCGCGGCCCACCGCGAGGCGCTCAGCATCGCCTCGGCGGTTCGCTCCGCCCCGTCGGGTCGACACCCGACCGGCTGACTCCGTCGAGCGCGGCCGGCAGGTGCGGGCCGCGGTCGTGATTCTCGCCTCGCTTTCGCTCTCGCGCCGGGCGATCCGCCTGGTGATCAGCTAAATGTTCGGCGCCGAGATCTCGCCCGGGCCGGTCGACCCTATCTGTAAGGCCGCAGGCGCTGCGCCGGAGGCGTCGGAGCATCTGAAAGCGCCGGTTCAGGGCGCCGAGTTCGCCCCCGCCGATGAGACCTCGTGGTGACGGGCCGGGGCGCGGATGTGGCTCCGGCGGCGCTCTCGAGCGCAGCCGCCTGCTTCGGATCGATCCTACCCGCGCCAGGCAGGCGGCCGAGGCTCTATCGAGGTCGAGCAACGGCGATCGGGTGACGCCGACCAGCGCATTGACCGGCGGCGATCAGTTCGTGGCGGCCGTTGGTGGTGATGTCGGACCGGATTTCGGTGTCTTCACCGACGACGGTGCGGCGATACGGGAAGCAGCCCGATTCGTCGAAGGCGTTCTCGAATCCCATCAGTGCCTCGCCGTGGCTGTAGGCGTCGATCAGGATGTCGGCGATCAACTTGTCGAGTTTGGGGTCGGCGCGGCCCCTTCTCGTATCACAATGCGGCGGCTCTCGGTTGGGGGTGCAGGCGGTCGAGGGTAAGCGGCGGGCAGCGCACGTGTCCGCTCTACAAGCAACCGACCGACCGGCGCAGGCAGGCGGTGGCGATCTTCACCGTGTGTAGCGGCAGGGGGCGGGTGCTGATTGCTCAAAAAGGGGGCAGGGCGTGGTCAAGCCCGCCGACGGCGATCGCGTCGAGTAGCAGCCGGGCGGGGTCAGCGGTCGGGCCGTGCCTACCCCCGGTCGAGGCGTAGCTCCGCATGGCGGAGCGCTCGGCGCCTCGGGAGGTGCGCCAGCAGCCGGAGATCTTCTGTCGGCGTTTGACCCGCGCGTGTTTGGTCGTCCGGCCCGTCGGCTATAAGATCTCAATGGTCGACGATGAAACAGTTCACGCCGTCCGCGAACTCCGCGGCCGGGGCCTGACTCCCTCCGAGATCGCCCGCAACCTCGGCCTGCGCCCCGCCGTGGTGAAAGGTCTCGTCCGCAAGCTCGCCGCCGAACGCGATGCGGTTGCTCCGGACATCGGCATCGACTGCTGGATCAACGCCGGGTGGAGAGCCGGCCTGACGATCACAGGCCACCCCGAATGGCACGATCTCGGCGGCGATGACGGCGGCGGCGCCAGTGGTCTGGTAACCGTCCTCGTCGCCCGCCGGCGACTCCACCGGCGGACCGTCACCGCATGCGTCTATCTGCTCGATGTCTATTGTCTGGGTGTCAAGAACGTAATCGGCCCCTCCAATCTGGACGACCAGGGGCAGGGCCGACTCATAGACCGCGTCTTCAGTCGGGCCTACCATGCACCGCCCCTGTCCGCCCCGATCGAACTCGCGCGCGACCTCGTGTTCGGATCCCTCGAGTACGCTCACGGGCTCGGGTTCGATCCCCACCCCGACTTCAAAGGGGCACGCGCCCACCTCGGCCGGTGGACCGGACCGAGCGCGATCACGTTCGGATGCAACGGAACGCCGACCTACATCGAGGGTCCCGATGACAACCCCGACCATATCCTGCGCAGACTGCGCCGCGCAGCCTGACTCACCCAACGACTCCACGGCGCGAGTCCCCTCAGCGCCGACCCGCTGGCCACCCAACCGCGGGTGAGTAGTCCTCTCGCGGCCGAGGACCTGCACTCGGGGCTGCCTGCAACCTCGACCCTGCAGCCGTCGATCTCGCGGCGGCGCCCAGCGTGCGTCGAAGCGATGCGCGGTCGCACGGTGGCGGCTCGCGACCACGCGCACCGCTCGACCGCCGACGAGCTGATCGAGGATCCGGTAGGCGCCGACGCGAAGCGAGCGCAGGTCGCCGAGCCTGCCGCGAAGCGCGCTGATCGAGTCTCCGGAGATCGGGCCCCGCAGGACTTCATCGCCCGGCACAAGGTGCCAACGAACGATTTCCGGCTCGAACGAGTTGAGATCGCTCTGCCGTTCGACCTTGCGCCGACCGACACTCGGTCTGTCGGCACGCCCGCCCGCGCGACCCGCCTGACTCCCGCGTCCTGCGAGCTTTCCGAGCGGGAGGCGCGGCGACAGTGCGATCAGCTCTTGCTCACACCGACCGGGTGTCTCCCGTCACCGGGCTTTCTGCTCTTCTCACCAGGCCTAAAAACGCGCAAACCCAACCCCGGTGGGCGAACGGGTCGGGCTCCCGTCCGGGTGAGTTTCGCTAATCGGCTCGGTCGTTCGGCGGATTCAGGATTAGGAATGCTCGCCGGTCCAGCGGTAGCGCTTGCTGCAGGAGATTGAGCTGCAGTTTCGGTACCAGCCGCTGAAGCTGGCCTGGTCGGATTGCAAGGCGACGCTGAACCTGCCCCTGCTTTCGCTACTGCCGTCGCCGATGTTGCGGAAGGAGCCAGCCCAAACCTCATCCCCCTGACCCGACTGGCTGACCTCGCCGCGGATAAACCCGAGCCGTTCGCCCGAGTCGTCGCTGAAAGAGCCCTTGACCAGGTACTCGCCGTCCTGATTGACCACCGCGAGGTCTAGTTGAGGATTGCCGAAGCGGTGCTGGGTGTTCCAGACACC
Organism: bacterium; assembly: GCA_023251975.1. Classification (GTDB taxonomy): domain Bacteria; phylum Actinomycetota; class Thermoleophilia; order Solirubrobacterales; family 70-9; genus JAHEXU01. Next base: position 10,607 of record JAHEXU010000031.1, read on the forward strand.
GGACCAGGGGTCGGCCGCGTCGGCGAGCTCCGCCAAGGCCAAGAAAGCGATCGTGAACGCGACGGTGAGAACGACAAGCGGATGCTCCACCAAAAAGGTTCGCGGCTGGGAAATTCGCGGATGGGGGATTCGCACGTCTCGCTCCTCTCAGGACGGAACTACAGCCGAGTTTATAGCCTTGCGGTTCAAGTATATCTCGGCTCTCGATCGGCAACCACGGATTCGCATCAGCATGGTCAAACGACGATTTCGTGGCCGCTCCGGCACGCTTCGCGGGTTGATGCGCTGGCGTAGCGAGATTCAGGAAGCCGCGATTTGGGTTCGGCAGGGCTGCCGGGCGTGGGCTAGGTAGGCCCGTGGCGTCGGACCGGCTCGCAGATGCCGCCGCTGGAGCGGATTCCGGTGCCGTAATCGAACTGCGGGGGCTTCGCCTCAGCGGGCGGGTCGGGGTTGGTGACGCCGAATTGGAGGTGGAGCGAACGATCGTGGTTGATCTGCTGTTGCGACCCGAATACTGCGGTGCGCTGGTCAGCGACGCGATTGCCGAGACGGTTGATTACGCCCGGGTTGCGGCGAGCGCGAGCGAGGTTGCGGCGGCGCGCCCGTACCGGACGATCGAACACCTGGCAGCGACGATTGCCGACGCGCTGCTCGCCCGATTCGCGCTCGGCGAGCTCGAGATCCGGCTTGCCAAGCCCGATCCGCCGATGCCCGAGACGGTCGTTGATGTCGCGGTTCGACTGCGCCGAGGCCGCACCGCTCCGTCTCGGATCTGTCGTGGCTACCTCGGGTTCGGTAGCAACTGCGGCGATCGGGCGGGGGAGATCAAGGCCGGGCTGGCCGCGCTGGCGACGCGCGGGGTCCGGGTGGTGGCGCTGTCCGATGCCTACGAGACCGAGCCGGTAGGCGAGAATCTCGACCAGCCGGATTTTCTTAACCTGTGTGCCCGAATCGAGACTGAGCTGGATCCGCTTGCTCTGCTCGGCGCCTGCAAAGCGATCGAGGTCGAGCGCGGCCGCGACCTTGCCGCGGCTCGCCACAGCCCGCGCCCGCTCGACATCGACCTGTTGTTGCTCGACGGGGTTGAGTTCAGCCACCCGCGGCTCACTCTGCCGCACCCCGAAACGAAGAACCGCCGCTTCGTGATCGTGGCGCTGCTCGACCTCGACCCCGATCTGGCGCTGCCCGACGGGACTCGCTTGGCAGCGCGACTCGAGGGGCTTGCGCCCAGCCGGGTCACCGCGGTCGGCCCGCTCCGGTAGCCGCTCGGCGCCGGTCCGCTCCGGCTCAGGCGGCTCAGGCGGCGCCGTGAAGCGGCGCTGAGAACTCAGCCGGGGCGGTCGCTGGCATGTGACCCGGGAAGTCTGGGATCAGCCGCCGCGCCAGCGCGGCGGCGGGCCGATCGGCGGCCAACGGGGCGATGTCGTCAAGGGTCAAAAGCAGCGCGATGCTCGGCGCGATCTGGAAGTCGGCCGCGTTTGGCTCGGCGCCGCCGATCACACCGTCGGCGATCAACCGGTCGATCTTGTCGAGCGCCTCCCCGAGCGCGGCAAAGTCGGCCCTGACATTCTCGTCGGTTGCCTTGTTAAAGCGCGCGGCCAGCGCGATAATCGGGGCGGCCGTCGCGGCGGCAAGCCCGGTTGGCACCCCGAGGCGCGCGCCTTCGAGGTAGCTGCGGGTGGCGCTCCGGTTCCGCTTCAGCAGATTCCAGACGATCCGGCGCGGCATCGGCTGCAGGATCTCCTCGCCCCAGCGCTCGGCCTCCTCGACGGCGGCGCGGGCGGTCGGATCGGTCGGAAAGAGGGCGGGCTCGGGAATCAGTTCATCGAGTCGGCGAGCGATCGCGATCGAGCCCTGGACCCGTTCGCCATCGATCAGCAGCGCCGGCACGGTGGCGGCGGGGAACCCGACCAGCCGGACCGCCGTCTTCGAGACGACTGCGACCAGGTCGGTCCGCTTGTAGGGGATGTTCTTTCGCTCCAGCAGCAGCCTCGCGGTCCAGGAGGGGTGGGAGCCGGGGATCACGAAAAGGCGTGCCTTCACGCCGCCAGGTTACCGCAGATCTACCGAGCCCAGGCTTGGCGGTGGTTGTAAAGCACCCGGTCGGTCATCCCATACTCGACGAGACGGCACAGACGCTGCGCCGGACTCCCCGCGAGATCTGGAGCTGCGAGTGCAACTGGTCGGACCCGCTTGACCGCGAAGCGCATCTCCTGGAGCACCGCGAAGTCCAGGGGTCGGCAACTCAGGCTCAGGCGCCCTTCGTGCCGCCTCCGGACGCGGCGTCTCGAGGTCGGGTCAGTCGGCGGGGCCGCCCGGGACGCCCTCGCCGCGCTGAGCGCTCTGCGCTCGAGTTCGCCCGCCCGCCATCGTCGCAACCTCCCCTGCGCTTGTGAGCTCGATCGCTCCGCACGAGCGGGAGGCAAGATCAATGGCCGAGAAGATCCCGAACCACACGGTCGGCCTTATCAAGCGCAACCGGATCGGCGGTACCGAGTTGGCGGATCAGGCGCCGACGATTCACCGATCGGATCAGCTCGCACTGGACGTAGCTGTCGCGATCCAACCCGGACGCCGGATCCACCGCGAGGGGGACGTGCAGATTGAGTCCACGGTGGGCGGTCGTGATCGGCAACACCACCGCGAACGGAAACCGCGATCCGAATCCCGCGACCGGGCCTACGACCAGTGCCGGCCGCCGGAACGAGGGCTCACCGGGGAATCGATTACCGAATTCTGTCAGCCAGATCTCACCGATCGATGCCATCGGACACCGATGTCAACTCGGCATCTGAGAGGTACTCCTCCCAGGCGGCGGGATCGTCGCGGAGCCGCTCGATCTGAGCCGCGACGGAGTTCGCGAAGTGCTCACGCCGGAGGGCGTCGAGCGCGGCGTCGACCACCTCGATCAAAGACCTGCCGGTCGCGGCGCTGATTTCCGCAAGCGATCGGTGGGTCTGCTCGCGGATCCGGATCGTCTTCGTGTGCACTGACCGAAGCATACATTTTGCATGCATCACCGTCAACAGACCGGACCGCTCTCGGTAGCGCCGGCGCGCGTCCTTTGGGCGGCGGCGATAATTCGAGGCGATGCTGCTTTGTGTTGACGTTGGCAATACCCAGACCCACCTCGGGGCGCTCGACGGCCCGAGGGTCGTCGCGAGCTGGCGGATTGGGACCAATCGGGCCGCCACCGCCGACGAGCTCGCCGTCGCCCTGATCGGGTTTAGCGAGCTGGCCGGGATCGAGCGGGGCGCCCTCAGTGCGGCCTCGGTTGGCTCGGTCGTGCCGACTCTCGGCTCGGCGTATCGCGAGATGTGCGTTCGTCACCTCGGGATCGATTGCATGTTGGTCGAGCCGGGGATCAAAACCGGGATGTCGATCTTGACCGACAGCCCGCGCGAGTTGGGCGCGGATCGCCTGATCAACGCGGTCGCGGCGTTCGATCTGATTGCCGGGCCTTGCGTCGTTGTCGACTTCGGGACCGCGATTACCTTTGACGCGGTCAGCGCTGATGGCGAATACCTCGGCGGGGTGATCGGCCCCGGGATTGCCGTCTCGATCGAGGCGCTGGCGAGCCGGGCCGCCAAGCTGCCGCAGATCGAACTGGTCGAGCCGGACTCGGTGATCGGCAAGACGACCCAGGAATCGCTGCAGTCGGGGTTTGTCTTTGGCTTTGCCGGGGCGATTGACGGGATCGCTGGCCGGATTGCGGTCGAGATGCCGCCGCGGACTGAGTTCCTGGCGACCGGTGGATTTGCCCCGGTTGTGGTGCCGCTGTCCGAGCGGATCGATCGAATCGAGGCCGACCTCACCCTGCAGGGGCTTCGCATCCTGTGGGAGCGAAACCGGTGAGGGCGCCCCTCACCGAGCCGTTTTCGATCGGGTCGGTCGAGATCGCGAATCGGGTCATCCTGGCGCCGCTCGCCGGGATTGGCAATTGGTTTGTTCGCACTCAGGCGCGCCGTCACGGCGCCGGGATGGCGGTCTCGGAGATGGTCTCGAGCTTTGCCCTTCACTACGGCAACGAGCGGACCCTCGAGCAGATCCTGGTGATCAAGCCGGACGAGCATCCGGTCTCGGTGCAGCTTTTTGGTTATGACCCGTCCGTTATGGAGAGTGCGGCTCGGGTCGTTGCCGAAGCGGGTGCCGACATCGTTGACATCAACATGGGCTGTCCGGTTAAGAAGGTCTGTAAGACCGGGGCGGGGGCGGCGCTGCTTGGTGATCCGGACCTGGCGATCGAGTTGGCTCGGGCGGCGCAGCGTGGTTCGGGGCTGCCGGTGACGGTGAAGCTGCGCTCCGGGCTGCGAGCGGGCGATCACTCCGGCTACGAGCTGGCGCTGGCGCTGGCCGACTGCGGCGCGGTCGCGGCGATCGGTTTCCATCCCCGGCCCGCGACCGTTCAGCACCAGGGCCGACCCGATTACGTACTGGCCCGTCGGCTAGCGGAGCAGATCGAGATTCCGATGGTGATCTCGGGTGGGCTCGCCGACGGCGACTCGGCTCGTCGCGCCTACGAGGAATCCGGCGCTGACGCGGTGATGATCGCCCGCGGAAGCTTCGGCAACCCGTGGCTGTTTGAGGAGCTGACCGGCTCGCGCAGCCAGCCGCCGAGCCGCGCCGAGGTGCTCGACGAGCTGCTGTGGTTGATCGAGCGGGCCGAGCAGCACTTCGGGATGCGGGCGGTCGGATGGCTCCGCAAGACCTACGGTTGGTACGCCCCGGCGCTTGGCCTTACCCGGGCCGACACCGATCGCCTGAACCGCCTCGACGACCTCGAAGCGGTGCGAGCGCTGCTGGCCGAGCGGCCCTCGGTTGAGGCTTCGCAGCCGGGTTGCCAACACCAACCTGCGCCTGTCTGAGCCGTCGCTATAATCTCGCCCGCGCTGCCCGGCGGGTCGTTTTGAATGACCGTCAGACCGGGCGCTTTTCTTGCCCCCAAAGGAGCTGCGGAACGTGCCTAGAGAATCCCTGATCACCCAAGAAGGACTGGACAAGCTGACCGAGGAGCTGCAGGTCCTGCGCACCGTCAAGCGCAAGGACGTGGCCGAACGGATCAAGGTTGCGCGCGAGTTCGGCGACATTTCCGAGAACTCCGAATACGACGACGCCAAGAACGAGCAGGCGATGCTGGAGCAGCGGATCGCTCGACTCGAGCAGCGGGTCCGTCGCGCCAAGGTGATCGATCCCGGCCTGGTTGACACGACTGTCGTTTCGGTCGGCGTCTGCGTCCACGTCAAGGACGAGTCTTCCGGGAAGTCGCGCAAGTTTCGGATCGTCGGTTCGACCGAGGCCGACCCGGCCCAGGATCGGCTCTCGAACGAGTCGCCGATCGGGAAGGCCCTGATCGGCCAAAAGCGGGGCGACATCGTCAGCGTCGAGGTTCCGCGAGGCCCGGCGCGAACCCTCAAGATCACCAAGATCGAAGCCGCCTGATCTGCCGGGTAACCAGGCAGGCCCTGTGAGCGAGCCGCAAGACGCGCAGCCTGGCGAGGGCGGCGACAGCCGTCTCGTCGAGGAGCGTCGCGCCAAGCTGGCGGCGCTGCGGGCGGCCGGGGTCGAGCCGTTTCCGAACGAATTTCCCGGGCGCGAGGAGATCGCCGCGGTTCGAGCTCGCCACGGCGGGCTTGAGCCTGGCGTCGAGACCGAGGCGCGGCATCGAATCGCCGGGCGGCTGTTGGCTCGTCGCGGCATGGGGAAGGTCGCCTTCCTCGACCTCGAGGACGGCGCCGCGCGGATTCAGATCCAGTCGCGGCTCGATCTGGTCGGGGAGGAGGCCCATCGTGGCCTGTTGGCGCTCGATCTCGGCGATCTGGTCGGGATCGACGGCGTCGCGATGATGAGCCGGCGCGGCGAGTTGACAATCCAGGTCGAGGCCTGGACCCTGCTGGCGAAGAGCCTGCGCCCGCCGCCCGACAAGCACCACGGCCTCCGCGATGTCGAGACCCGCTACCGCCATCGCGAGCTTGACCTGCTTTCAGACCCCGAGGTGCGGCAGCTTTTTCGGACCCGCGCCGAGGTGATCGCCGAGGTTCGTCGCAGCTTCGACGAGTGGGGTTTTGTCGAGGTGGAAACCCCCGTTTTACAGCCAATTTATGGGGGCGCTTTGGCTCGCCCCTTCACCACGCATCACAATGCGCTCGATGCTCGCCTTTACCTGCGGATCGCCACCGAGCTCTACCTGAAGCGCTGCGTGGTCGGCGGGATCGAGAAGGTTTATGAGGTCGGCAAGAACTTTCGCAACGAAGGGATCAGCCATAAGCACAATCCCGAGTTCACGATGTTGGAGTGGTACGAGGCCTACGCCGACTACGAGGACGGGGCAGGTCGGCTCGAGCGCCTGATCGCGGCGATTTCCGAGCGGGTTCTCGGCAGCACCGTGGTCGAGCGCAACGGGGTCGATATCGACTTCAAGGCCCCTTGGAAGCGGCTGACATTGAGCGAGGCGATCGCGGCCGAGACCGGGGTTGACATCACGACCAAGCCGAGCCGCCGAGAACTCGCCGAGCCGCTTGGCCGCAAGCCCGCCGACGAGGAGGTGTGGGGCAAGCTGGTCGACGCGCTGCTCAGCAAGTTTGTCGAGCCAAAGCTGATCCAGCCGACCTTCCTGTTCGACTACCCGGAGGAGCTGTCGCCGTTTGCAAAGGCGCACCGCTCTAAGCCCGGGGTGGTTGAGCGCTGGGAGATGTTTTGCGGTGGGATCGAGCTGGCCAACGCCTTCAGCGAGCTCAACGACCCCGACGAGCAGCGGCGAAGATTTTCTCAGCAGGCGGCCGAGTTGCAACGCGGCGACGACGAGGCGCAGCCGCATGACGAGGATTTCTTATTCGCGCTCGAGCACGGGATGCCGCCGACCTCGGGGGTCGGGCTCGGGATCGACCGCCTGGTGATGATCCTGACCGGGGCCTCAAACCTGCGCGAGGTCCTGCTTTTTCCGGCTATGCGGGACGCTGGTTGACCTGGACGCGGCGGCCGTTTGCTCAGCGTTTCGGCGTTCTTGCCGATTAGTTGGGTGTGAGCTCTGAATCCGCCACTGCTCCCGCGGCCCCAATCGATCCACCGCACGCGCCCCTGATCTCGAACGACGAGGCAACCGCCGCCGTGGCGGCCGCAACCTCCGGAAGTCCGACCGCGATCCCTACCGCAACCTCAGCCGCGAGCCCGACCCCGACCTCGGCCGCGACCTCGGCGGCGACCTCGGCCGCAGGCACTGCCGCCACCTCGGCCGCAGCCTCCGCCGCCATCCCGGCCGCAGCCTCCTCCGCAACCCCAGGTGCAGCCTCCGCCGCCACCCCGGCCGCAGCCGCCGCCGCAACCCCAGGTGCAGGCTCCGCCGAAACCGCTGCCGCCACCCCTGCCGAAACCCAGGCTGCAGGCGAGGCCCCCGAACTCGCTGCCGCGTCCGAACCCGGCTCTGTGGTCGCCGCGCCCGCCGCGCCCGCCGCCAAGTTGGCGCCCGTCTCGGGGCCCGCCAGCCCCAAGCGGGCGCCGACAATGGCTGCCGCCGAGCCCGCTGGCGCCGCCCAGCCCCGTGGCGACAACTCCGGGCTTGCCGGGGTGATTGCGCAGCGCGAAGCCTACCGAAAACGGCGCTTCGATCGGCTCGATAGCCGGGTCGTCTCACTCGAGCAGGCCCAGGAGCTAGGCGGCGCCGGCACATCCGGACTTCGTGACAGCTTCGAGCGTTCCGAGCAGGCCCGCCGCGCCGCCGCCAACGTGGCAGCCGAGAAGGCGGCGTCGCTGGAGATTCGCCTCGACCAACTTTCGCAGTCGTTCGACTCTCGAGTGGCGGACGCGATTGAGGGGCAACTCGCCGCCCGGGGCGCCACCGCCGACCCCGCGCTAGCCGAAAAATCGGAGGCCGATCGGATCGCGTCGGCTAATTCACTCGCCTCGGTCAACGGCCGCATCGAACGCCTCGAGTCACGGGTCGACGAACGCGCCCTGTCGGATCACTCCGAGATGCTCGAAGCGATCTCGGGGTTGCGAGCCCGCCTTGAAAAGGTCGAGGCGGCCGCAGGCAACGTCAACGGCGCGAGCGTCGCGCTGTCGGACTCCGACGCGGCTGAGCGCCACGCCGCGGTTTTGAAGGTGCTTGACGAGCGAGTCGGGGCCGTCAAGTCGGTCCTGTGGGACCGCGTCGCTGTCCTCCAGGCTGAGGTTGAGGAGATGCGCTCGGCACTCCTCTCTGGCTCCTGATCATCACCCCCTCCTCGCCGCGGACGCCGTCAGGGCGCTTTCTGAGGCCTCAATGCTGTCGGAATTCGCGGCGCAGCCGTCTACGATGCTCGTCGGTCCTGCGGTCGCAGGTGCCGGGGCCGAGCTGGTCCACTCGCGACCAACCTGGCTTTTGAAACCTCTCGCCGCGCCGGTGCGAACGCACCGCGTTGTGATCGCTGCTCGCTCAGGCGCGGCGAGCAATTGCGCGGACGTATTCGCCGCGAACCGGATCGCTGAGATTGGTTCGGCCGAACCGCCGCAGGCTGCCGGTGCGCTCGGAGCCGTCGGAGTTTCGCTTCGAGAACGCGTCTTCAAAGACGGTGTCGCAGGCAATCACGTCGAACCCGGCCGCTTTGAGCGCGATTCGCAGTGAGCCGGGATTGAAGTAGAGCCGCGGCAGGTCGACCGGACCCTCCGCGCGGGCGCCGATTATCCCGGCGGGACGGCGCAGTTGGGCGTTCGGGGTTTCGAGCGCGAGCAGTCCACCGGGGGCGAGGACATCGCGGGCTCGGGCGAGGAACGGCGCCGGACTGGACGCGTATTCGATCACGCGCCAGCAGCAGACGACCTCGGCGACGGCGGCGCCAAGGTCGGAAGCCTCGAAGCGGCCCTGCACGACCGGGACCCCGGCGAGCCGCCGCGCTCGTTCGGCCAGCGCCGGAGCGAGTTCGACGCCGGCGCTCCGATAACCGGCGGTCCGGGCCTCGTCCAGGAAGTGTCCGTGGCCGCACCCGACCTCCAAAAGCCGCACCCCGGCGGGGGCGTATGAGCCGAGCCAGGCGAGACGAAAGCGGGCATCGCGACGGCGTCGCGATGAGCCGCGCATCCAGCCGTCGTAGCCTGCCGCGGCGTAATAGCCGGCTTCGTCCGGGTTCGGTTCGCGCCGGCAGGCCTCAGGATCGAAGCCGAGCCCGCAGGCGTCGCAGAGGTGGATCCGCCGTGAGCCACCGGCTCGAATCTCGCTGGCCGGGGTCCCGCAGCTCGGACAGGCCTCGGTGATTTCGTCGGCGCGAGCGCCGCTTTGCGGTTCGGATCGGGTCGAAAAATCGTCTGGCTGGACTGACATCGCGGCAAATATTTCCTGCGTCGGGCCAACTTCGTGGCGTCCGACAACCTCGGTGCAGGGGATATCCCAACCGATTGTCTCACGATGTCGTCGCTCGCTCACCCCCGACGCTTGGCTCGGCGGGCGAGCCGCACCCGCCACCCGGAGGCGGATTGGCAGCGTATCGGCAGCGGTATACTCCGGCACGGTCCGCAAAGAGATCTTCAGGAGGTCTAATCAGACGGCGACAATTGGCCGAAGAAGAGGGTGGGACTTTCGGCGACGCGGCGTCCTTCGGGACGGTCGAGGCGCCAGCGAGAGGGCAGGAGGCCGCAGTGACAATCGGTTACGACCACACCGAACGGAATACTTAGAATCGGAGTGAGCAGTGTTTGAGCGATTTACCGAAAGAGCGCGCCAGGTGGTCGTCCTGGCTCAGGAAGAGGCGCGCACCCTGAAGCACAACTACATCGGCACCGAGCATATCCTGCTCGGCCTGCTTCGGGAGGAGGAAGGCCTGGCCGCCCGCGTCCTTGAGTCGCTGGACATCACGATCGAGCGGGTCCGCGCCCAGGTGGTGCGGATCGTCGGTTCCGGCGAGGAAGTTACCTCGGGGCAGATCCCCTTCACCCCACGGGCAAAAAAGGTTCTGGAGCTGGCGCTGCGCGAGGCGCTCTCGCTCGGCCACAACTACATCGGCACCGAGCACATCCTGTTGGGCTTGGTCCGCGAGAACGAGGGCGTCGCGGCGCGGATTCTGCTCGACTTCGACGCCGACTCGGAGAAGATTCGCAACGAGGTAATTCGGATGCTGTCCGGCCCCGGCGGGCGTCGTCAGGGCTCCGGCGGCGCCACCGCGACCGAGGGCGGGCCGACCGGCAAGAAGTCATCGAAGCTGCTCGACCAGTTCGGCCGCAACCTGACCAAGCTGGCTGACGAGGGCAAGCTCGATCCGGTGATCGGTCGCGAAACCGAGATCGAGCGGATGATGCAGATCCTGGCGCGCCGCCAGAAGAACAACCCGGTCCTGCTCGGCGAGCCGGGGGTCGGTAAGACCGCGGTGGTCGAGGGCCTGGCATCTCGGATCAACGCCGGTGAGGTTCCCGAGCTGTTGCGCAACAAGCAGATCTACACGCTCGATCTGGCCGCCTTGGTCGCGGGCTCAAAGTACCGCGGCGAGTTCGAGGAGCGGCTCAAGAAGGTGATGAAGGAGATCACCCAGCGCGGCGACATCATCCTCTTCATCGACGAGCTGCACAACCTGGTTGGTGCTGGCGCCGCCGAGGGTGCGATCGACGCCGCCTCGATCCTGAAGCCGGCGCTCGCCCGCGGCGAGCTGCAGACGATCGGCGCGACCACGCTCGACGAGTTCCGCAAGTACCTGGAGCGCGATTCGGCGCTCGAGCGTCGCTTCCAGCAGGTTCGGGTCAACGAGCCGACGATCGAGCAGACGGTCCTGATCTTGGAGGGCCTGCGCGAGCGCTATGAGCAGCACCACAAGGTGCGGATTTCCGACGCCGCCCTGGTCGCCGCGGCCGAGTTGGCGAGCCGCTACATCCAAGACCGCCACCTTCCTGACAAGGCGATCGACCTGATCGACGAGGCGTCCTCGAGGTTGCGGATCCGCTCGATGTCACAGCCGCCGGTCTACCGCGAGCTCGAGGAGGAGATCGACGAGACGCGCCGCGACAAGGAGGCTGCGATCGAGGCCCAAGAGTTCGAGAAGGCCGCCAACCTGCGCGACCAGGAGCGTCAGCTCAGCAACCGCAAGCGCGAGTTGGAGGAGCAGTGGTCTTCCGGCGAGGAGGGCGAGCGTCCGGTCGTCGGCGACGACGAGATTGCCGACATCGTCTCGATGTGGACCGGCATCCCCGTCTTCAAGCTGACCGAGGCCGAGACCCAGAAGCTGGTCCGGATGGAGGAGGAGCTGCACAAGCGGGTAATCGGTCAGGAGGCCGGGATCGTCGCGGTCTCGAAGGCGATCCGTCGCGCCCGGGCCGGGATCAAGGACCCGAAGCGGCCTTCCGGTTCGTTCATCTTCCTCGGTCCCTCCGGGGTCGGTAAGACCGAGCTGGCGCGGACCCTGGCGGAGTTCTTGTTCGGCGACGAAGACGCGCTGATCCGGATCGACATGTCCGAGTACATGGAGAAGCACGCGGTCTCGCGGCTGGTCGGTTCGCCGCCCGGCTACGTTGGTTATGACGAGGGCGGTCAGCTGACTGAGGCGGTCCGTCGCAAGCCCTACGCGGTTCTGCTGCTCGACGAGATCGAGAAGGCACACCCTGACGTTTTCAACATCCTGTTGCAGATCCTCGAGGACGGCCGTCTGACCGACTCGCAGGGCCGTACGGTCGACTTCCGTAACACGATCGTGATCATGACCTCGAACATCGGGGCGAAGGACATCGCTCGTAACACGACCCTCGGCTTCGCGATCAACGACGACGAGACCGGTCAGACCTACGACGAGATGAAGAACAAGATCATGGGCGAGCTGAAGAAGGTCTTTCGACCGGAGCTGCTCAACCGGATCGACGAGGTGATCGTCTTTCACAAGCTCTCGAAGGCACAGATCAAGCAGATCGTTGACCTCCTGATCGCCCGGGTCCGGACCCAGGTCTCCGAGCACCATCTGCAGCTCGAGCTGTCCGAGGAGGCGAAGGACCTGCTGGTCGAAAAGGGCTGGGATCCCGGGATGGGCGCACGCCCGCTGCGTCGCGCGATCCAGCGCTACATCGAAGATCCGCTCGCCGATGAGGTGTTGCGGACCGGCCCCGACAACCTGGTGCCCGGCACCACGGTGATGGTCGAGCGGGACGAATCGGGCGATCCCGACGACCAACCGCTGCGCCTCAAGTTCGTCAAGCCGCGCAAGTCGCGGGCTAAGAAGGGCGACGACTCCGAGGCCGAGAAGGCCCCGGTCGCGGTCGGTGGCGGCGACGCGGCTCCGATCGTCGACGAGCTTGACCCCTCCGAGTCCGGCCCCGCCGCCGCGGGCGCCGCCGACTGAGCCGCCGCCTCGGCAAAGACCCCCGGAGGGAACCGGGCCGCCGCGGCCAAACCGGGCGCGGATTGGCGGCGCGCCCGGGAGCCAGGCGCGGGAGCTGGCGCCCCAGCCGCGAAGCGCCCGAACCGGTCGTTCGGCCTCGCCTCCCCGCAGGCGCCGCCGCCGCCGTGGACGGACGTGCAATGGACCGATTACGTCTTCGATTGCACGTCGATCAGCGCGTCGATGACTTGAATCAACGATCTGGCTGCTCGCCGGGCGACAACACGGCCTGATCGCGCGCTCCTCGCGCTCGGGTCTGCGGCCCGCGCACCAGGCCGCGAAATCGCGAACCTTTCGCCCGGCCATCCACCACCGATATGAGCAGGCGGCTGGCGATCTCGCTGCCGATCGCATGTGCTCCACTCGGGAACTCGAGGCGCTCGCGATTCCAGTCGCCGGGCGCGGCGGAAGGTTGGGGGAGAAATAGCGGCCGAGAAGTGCGGAACGGACAACGAACGTGCAGAAACCCCGCTTGGGGTCAAGGTGAACTACACGTTCGATCGGGCCGATCGGCATTCAGTCGGGATGCCCGAGTCGATCAGCGCCCGGCCGCTGCGCAGCGGTCACCCGGGCTGGCGCTGTCGCGACCACGAGACCGCTCTCGTGACGCCGAGGTCGATCACCGGGTCGGACGGTGGTGGGGCCAAGTCAGGCCGCCGCGGCCTCGTGCGCCCCAACCTCGGGGGGTCGCGGTCCGTAGCGCTCCTGGATCCGCGAGGTCGGCGGCAAGACCGCCAGCCGCGTGCTCAGCGCCGGGCGCGTCGCGCGTACCGGTCGGGCGGACGTACGGTGGGCGGGGACCGGACGGGCTGGCGCCGGGGTGGGCGGAGCGGTCGGGCTGCGGAAGCGGTGGGCGGGACCCGAACGGGCTGAGGCCGGGATGGGCGGGTCGGTTGGGCTGCGGCAGGGGTAGGCGGGTCGGTCGGGCTGCGGCCGGGGCGGTCGGAGCGGTTGGGCTGGGGCACCAAACGGGGTGAGCGGGGCCAGTCGGGCAGGGTGCCGGGATAACTTTGGCCGGGAGGGCGGTTGTTAGCGGTTGCTTCGCTTCCGATTCGAAACGCCCAACGTCTCGAACCCACTGCATATTTTTGAACGGTCCCTAAGCTGGCGCTTACTCGTGCGGTTTCGGCCCGACATCGAAGGGCTCCGGGCGATTGCGATCGTGGCCGTGGTTGGGTTTCACATCCACGCTCCCGGCTTCT
>JAHEXU010000201.1 GCA_023251975.1 bacterium
TTGGCGGCGGGGTGGGGCGAGGAGATCCAACACCACCGCGGCCCCGGGCGATCGATCGGCTGTGATTGTCACCTCCCCGCGATGAGCCCGGGCGATCGCGCGGACCAGCGCCAGTCCGAGCCCGGCGCCGCCGTCGGCGCGCCCCTGGTCGGCGCGCGAAAATCGCTCGAAAGCAGCGGCCGCGAATCCCGGGTCGAATCCGGGGCCATCGTCGCGGACGGTCAGCTCGAGACGCTCCCCGACCGCGCGGGCTTCGATCGCCACCTCGCCACCGCCGTGTCGCAGCGCGTTGTCGACCAGGTTGCCGATCGCCTGTTCGAGTCGCAGCGGATCAACGAGGCGGGAGCCGATCCGGTCGGCACGGACGACGATACGGCGCTCCTGACGCTCGGATTGTTTCGCGAAGCGCCGCCCAATCGCCTCCAGCAGCGCTCCGATTGCGGTCGGCTCACGGTTGATCGGCAGCCGGCCGTCCTGGGCTCGGGCGATCACCAGCAGATCCTCGGCCAGGGCGACCAGATGCTCGACCTCGTCGCCGGCCGAATCAAGGGCCGCCTTAAGCGTTGCCCGATCCCCACCGGTGCGCTGAACCAGTTCGATCTCCGATCGCAGAATCGCTAGCGGAGTGCGGAGTTCGTGGCTGGCGTCGGCGACGAAGGTCCGCTCTCGGTCGAGCGCGCCGTCAACCCGGTCGAGCATCTCGTTGAGGATCAGTGCGAGGTGTCGCAACTCGTCATCGGCCCCAGGCACCGGGAGCCGCTCCCCGCCCTGATCAAAGGTCAACCGGCGCGCTCGGTCACCCATCTCCTCAACCGGTCTCAGCGCCCGACCCCCGAGGCCGTAACCGATCAGCGTCGCCAAAAGTAGCGCGATGGGTCCGCCGACCAAGAACGCATTTCTGATCCCGTCGAGGGTTTCCTGGCGGTCGCTCTCCGAGGTCCCGACGAGCGCAATCACGATCCCGTCGGGGGTCAGAACGGGGGTCGCGATCGCGCGGCTGATGCCTTCGATCTCGGCGACTTTGAGATCGAACATCGCGATTGATCGCGACCGCGCCGCGTCCAACTCGGGGCCGCTCAGCAGACTCGGGATGTCGCTCGGGGAGGAATCGATGACACCACCAGAGCCGTTGATGATCTGGCTGAAGGTTGTTTGCTCTTCGCCGATCCGGACATCGCCGAGATCGACCTGGTCGAATCCGGCGTTCTCGATTACCGCACTCAATTCGTCGACCCTGGCTTCGAGGTTCGACGCGAGCGCTGCGTCGAGGTCACTGCCGACCCGGACGTAGACAAACCAGCCAGCCAGGGCGAGCACGACCACAAGTCCGACCGCGAACCCGGCGGCCAATCGCAACCGGATCGGCAGCGCCGACAAAGCCGACGCCACGCTGCTCACCCGGCCTCGGTGAGGCGGTATCCGACCCCTCGCACCGTCTCGATCGTGTCGGTCCCGAACGGCGCGTCAATCTTTTGGCGCAGGTAGTTGATGTAGACGTTGATCACGTTGGAGCGGTTCTCGTAGCTGCAGTCCCAGGCGCTCTCGAGTAGCTGCAGCCTCGTCACGACCTCGCCGGGCCGACGCATAAAGGTCTCCAGGAGGGCGAACTCTTTGCTTGACAGCGTCACCTCGCTGCCACCGCGCCAAACCCGGCGCCGGGCCGGGTCCATCCGCAGGTTGCCCGCCGCGAGGATTGTCGGCCGCTCTTTCGGCCCCCTGCGAACCAGGGCGCGGATCCGCGCAAACAACTCGGAAAACGAGAACGGCTTGGTCAGATAGTCATCGGCGCCACCGTCGAGGCCAGCGACTCGATCGGCGACCGCGTCGCGCGCGGTCAGCATCAGCACCGGCGCCCAGACCCCGTCTTCGCGCAGTCGTGCGCAGGTTTCGAAACCATTGATCCCCGGCAGCGTCACGTCGAGCACGATTGCGTCGTACTCGGTCGATCCCGCCATCCAAAGGGCGTCTTCGCCAGCTCCGGCCAGGTCCACGGCCATGCCTTCCGACACGCACCCTCGGCGGATCAGATCGGCCATCTTTGGTTGGTCTTCGACGACTAGCAGTCGCATCGTCGGCAGCCTGGCACCTCTCGATTAGTTCTCGGTTAAGGGCGAGGCCGCCACAACCGGCAGCGTGACCTCGAACCGAGCGCCCAAGTCAGCCGCATGGCAGCTCACCTCGCCGCCAAGCGCCCGTGCCAAGCGTCGGGCCAGCGGGAGTCCGAGGCCAGCCCCC
Source organism: bacterium (assembly GCA_023251975.1). GTDB lineage: Bacteria > Actinomycetota > Thermoleophilia > Solirubrobacterales > 70-9 > JAHEXU01. The sequence continues at coordinate 2,236 of JAHEXU010000201.1, forward strand.
GAACCGACGCCCGGCGTCCCCTGAAAGCCGGGATCGAAGATCGCCTCCTTGACGCTGGGGTCAACTCCCGGACCATCGTCAACCACCGAGAAGGTGGCCCGCCCGCCCTCAACTCGAACCTCGATCATGACCGAACTCTCGGCGTGGCGGCAGGCGTTTTCGATCAGCGGTGAGAGGATCCGTTCGACCATCGCCGACTCGGCATCGAGCGACCACTCGCCGTCGGGCGCCACCCAATCGAGGTTCACCCCACGCGCTCGGGCGGCTGCCTGATTGGCGGTCGCTACCGCAGCGAGCAGCTCGCCGGGGTCGGCGTTGCCGCCGGCCGCATCGCGGCCCCGTTCGGCCATCAGCAGGGCATCGAGGATCCGCTCGAGCTGGATCGCCTTCGTTGCGATCTCGCCGAGCGCGCCGCGATAGTCGTGCGGGGTGCGCTGGCGGCGCAGCGTCAACTCGGCCTCGGCGAGGATCGCCGCCAACGGGGTTCGCAGCTCGTGTGAGATCTCTGCCGAAAAGCGGCGTTCGCGGCGCAAGCTTGCCTCGATCTGGTCAAGCATTCCGTCGAATGTCGACGCGAGCGCGGTTAATTCGTCGTGCGGCTCGCCTGCGTTGAAGCGGTGTGCGAGGTCGTGCTCGGTCCAATCGGCGGCCGCGCGGGTCATCTCGGTCACCGGTCGCAGCGCCCGGTCGACCAGCAACCGAGCCAGCCCGATGATCATTAGCGCGGCCAAGCCGACGAAGACCAGCGAGAAGACGAGCGCTCGGGTCGCCGAGTTCTCGGCAGCCTCGGTTGAAAGGGCGGCAACGACCGCACCGACCCGGTGCCCTCGGTCATTAGCCGTCAGCGCCAGCAGTCGTGTCTCGCTGCCAGGTTCGTCGGCGCTTCCCGCGCCGATGGCTCCAAGCCGATTTGCGATCGCCTGGACGGCATCGTTTCCCGGCCCCCGTTCGATCGCGGCGCCGTCGCTTGAGTAGATCCAGATCGGGGCGTCATGCAGTCCGGCTTGCCGACGCTCGGGGACGATTAGGCGCTCCCCGTGGATCACGATCGTGTCGAGCGCGGCTGCGGCGCGGGCGCGCAGGACCTTGTCGGCATCGTTGTCGAGCCCGGCCTGAAAGGCGATGTTGAAGGCGGCGGCCAGGGCGGCCAGCACGAGCAGCGAAGTGATCGCCACCAGACCGAGGAGGCGAAAGCGCAGGCCGCGGCGGCGCAGGCTCATCGCAGCTCGTATCCGACCTGGTGCACGGTGTGGATCTCGACCGTGCTGCCGTGCGACCGCAGCTTCCTGCGAAGCCGCCCGACGTAGACGTCCAGAGTGTTGTCATGGACAATCGCGCCGTCGGGCCACGCGGCGGCGACCAACTCGCGGCGGCGTAGGACCTCGCCAGCGCGCGAGGCCATCGCGCCGAGGAGGCGAAACTCGGTCGGGGTCAGCTTCGAAGATCGCTCGCCAACCACCAGCGTGTGGTCGATCGGATCGAGTCGCAGATCGCCGACAGCCCGCCCGCCGGCCCCACCGGAGCGGCGCACCAAGACCCCTACCCGGGCGATCAGCTCGGCGAAGACGAACGGTTTGGTCATGTAGTCATCGGCGCCGACCCCGAAACCAAGCAGGCGATCGGGGACCGAGTCGAGCGCGGTCAAAAAAAGAACGGGAGCCTCGATCCCGGCCGCGCGCATCGCCTGGCAAAGGTCCCGCCCATCGCTGTCAGGGAGCCCGATGTCAATGATCATCGCCGCGGGGGTTGTGGTGGCGGCGGCCGCGAGCGCCTCACGACCGGCGGCGGCGGCGGTGATGTCGTAGCCCTCCTCTCCGAGCCCCGCCTTGAGCAGCCTGCGAAGCGCAGCGTCGTCCTCAACGATCAGCAGCTTTGGCCCCACGATCCGATTATTGACGACCGACGCGGCAACTCCGCGGATCTCGGGTCGCTTTCAGGAGGCGTTCAGATCGTTGCGGCGATGTCGGCCGGGATCGAAAAAGACGAATAACCGGCCGATGGCCCGAGCGCAGTTCGCGTCCTACCGCGCTCTAACCGTCATCAAACACGCGGTTCGTAGCTTCAGTCGCCTAATCCAAACTGCTCGAAAGGAGCACACGTTGATCGAGAAGATGAAGAAGACGCTGATGGGGTTGGCCGCCCTCGCCGCCCTTGCGCTCGGCGGTTCAGCCCTCGCCCATGCGGGTAGCGATGGCGGCGGTGCGACGACGCCCGCCCAGTCGACCGCGGAAACGTCCGGCCAATCGGGTGGGTCGGAGGAATCGAGCTCCGCCGATACCTGCGACCAAAACGAGGCCGCGGAGAAGAACGACGGCGAAGGCGCCAAGGGCGAAAGCGACGGCGAGGGCCCCGAGGCGGCTGACAACGACGGGGACGGCGGCGAAAACGACGGTGACGGCCCCGAGGCGGCTGACAACGACGCCGACGGCCCCGGCGCGGACGAAGCCGACGCCTGCTGAACGCAGCCCTGGTGGTAGTGCGCGGATGAGTCGTGACCGACCCTGCCCGATCCGGCGGGGTCGGTCCGCCTCGTCGCTGCCGAGTCTCGGCCGGGCCCGGCGTCGATCCGCCGCTAGCCTCGGCGGATGAAGGATCTCAATCGAGGCTTGGCAGTGCGAGTTGCCGGTGTGCAGCTTTTGCTGGTCTCGGTCGTCTTCTCGATCCTCGGGCTCACCCTCGGTCACGCCTTCCTTGAGGACTGGGGATGGCTGGTCGGACCGGCGGCCTGGCTCGGTTGCGCAGGATTAACCGCACGGGTCGTCGGGCTCGCCTACCCGGGCGTCTTGGTTGGGGCCGTCGCGTCCGGCCTCGCAAGCGCGATCGGAGTCTTGATCGGGGTTCACTCGGTCGGCATCGTCGTCGCGATCGGGCTGTTCGCGCTCTGGAGCGGGCGCCTGGATCGGCCCGCTCCAGCACCTGCCTGAGCGGACCTCGCCTCAGCCGGGTGACGATTACCCTTAACCCTCGTCCCGGCGCGGACGCCGAGTCGTCCAGGAGAGGTGACCGAGTGGCTTAAGGTGCACGACTGGAAATCGTGTGGGCGGCGAAAGCTGCCTCGTGGGTTCGAATCCCACCCTCTCCGCTAAGCCTAGATCCACCGAAAATGGCGCCGATTCCGTCCGAGCCAGGTGCTTAAATATCGTCCTAAGCAGGGCTTTTGCAGCAGACGCAACCAGCGACTGGGGCCCCGACAGGAGGACACCCAA
>JAHEXU010000202.1 GCA_023251975.1 bacterium
GTCATGTTCGCCTCGCTTCTACTCTCGCGCCGGGCGATCCGCCTGGTGATGCGCGACATGTTCGGCGCCGAGCTCTCGCTCGGCTCGGTCGACCGCATCTGCAAGGACGCAGGCGCTGCGTTGGAGGGACCGTGGGAACAGCTCGAGGCGGCGGTTCAGGGCGCCGAATTCGCCCACGCCGATGAGACCTCGTGGCGACGGGCCGGGGAGCGGATGTGGCTCTGGACGGTGCTCTCCAGCGCAGCCGCCTGCTTTCGGATCGATCCCACCCGCGCCAGGCGGGTGGCCAAGGATCTATTGGAGGGCTTCGGCGGGATCTTGGTCTCCGATCGCTACGCCGTATATGACATGTTCGACCCCGAACGAAGACAGGTCTGTTTGGCGCATTATGCGGACTTCCGGATTATGCCGACAAAGGCTCCGAGTCCCGCATGACAAGCGGTGATCGCCGCGTAGAAGTCCGCATAATCCTGGGCTAGCCGAAAAGGGCTAGCCGAGCCCGGCGCTGGGAACCTCCTTCTCCCGATATCCGAGAGAAGGAGTTCCCCATGACCAGCCCCCGATGGCCCGAAATCAACGGGCCGCTTTCCCCCTATGCGCCCGGCTTCGGCGCAGAGCTGGAGCACCAGGGCTATAAGCCGCTGTCGTTGCTGCATCAGATCCGGCTGCTTGGAGACCTCAGCCGCTGGCTCGATGAGCAGGGTCTGGCGGCAGACGCACTCACACCCAAAGCAGCCGAGCGCTACCTCGCCGATCGCCCAAGCGCAGGTCACACGACCCATCTGACGGCCCGGGCGTTGACCCCGGTCTTGACCTACCTGCGCGGGCATGCGGCGATTGCGCCGGCGCCCGTGCCGGCTCCGCACGGAGCGGCCGAGGAGCTGCTTTGGCGCTACCGCGACTACCTGGAGCGCGAGCGCGGACTCGTTCCCATGTCCGCGCGAGGCTACGTCGACAAGCTCCGGCCGTTCGTGGAGGGAGTCTTCGGCCCCGAGGGGCCGGGCCTCGCGAACCTGACGGCCGCCGAGGTGGGCGCCTACCTCGCCGAGCGCGCGGCAACGCAGGGGCGCCGGGCGACCCAACTGACCGCCACCGCGCTGCGTTCACTGCTCGGCTACCTATACCTCGAAGGCGAGATCGACTCACCGCTGGCCGACGCGGTCCCCGCCGCTGCCTCGCCCCGGCTCGCGGGTCTTCCCAAGGCCTTGGAGCCGGCCGAGGTCCGGGCGCTACTGGAGTCCTGCGATCCTGCCGCCCCATGCGGCCGCCGCGACCTCGCGATCTTGACGATTCTGTGGCGACTAGGGCTGCGCGCGGGAGAGGTGGCGAGCCTCGGCCTCGATGATCTTGATTTCCGCGCCGGCGAGCTCGTCGTCCGCGGCAAGGGCAGATCGGAGCGGCTGCCGCTCCCTACCGATGTTGGCGAGGCCCTTGTCTCCTACCTGCGCGATGGGCGCCCGGCGACGGCCCAGGGGCGATCTGTGTTCGTACGTGTCAAGGCTCCGCACCGCGGACTCACCGCCGGCGCCGTCGGCTATGTCGTTCGGGCCGCCGCCCACCGTGCTGGGCTCGAGGGCATCCACGCCCACCGCCTGCGGCACACCGCGGCGAGCGAGCTGCTTCGGGCTGGCGCCTCGCTGCCCGAGGTCGGCCGCGTGCTCGGCCACCGCCGCCTTGCGACGACGGCGATCTACGCAAAGCTGGACCGTGAAGCGCTGCGCGAGATAGCCCGCCCCTGGCCGGAGGAGCTCCGATGAGCGCGTTGACCACCTCGCTTGCCGACTACCTGGCGCTACGCCGCGGTCTCGGGTATGGCCTCGTCCGCCAGGAGAAGCTGATCAAGCAGTTCCTGGAGTACTTGTCCGAGCGTCAGGAGAGCGAGATCAAGACCGAGCTCGCGCTCGCGTGGGCGAACTCGGCCGGGGGCGGGGCCGCTTGGCACTCCTACCGCCTGCAGGCGGTGCGCGGCTTTGCCCGCTACCTGCGTGCTCAGGGCGAGCCTGTGGAGATCCCGGCAGCCGAGCTATTGCCGGGCCAGCCCCAACGCGCCACGCCCTACCTCTACTGCGAAGCCGAGATCGAGGCGTTGATCGGGGCGGCGAGCTCACTCGGCAGCCCGCACCGCACCGCCACGTTTCAGACGTTGATTGGTCTGCTCGCGGTTACCGGGATGCGAATTGGCGAAGCGATCGGGCTGAACCGGGGGGACTTCGACTCTTCCTCGGAGGTGCTCACCGTTCGCCGCGGTAAAGGCGGCAGATCACGTGAGCTGCCGCTGCATTCGAGCGCAGCCACGGCTCTTTTGCGGTATCTGCGCCGCCGCGATCGCCCAGGACCACCACCCGGCGAGGATCCGCTACTGGTCTCCGCGGCGGGGACCCGGCTGCTGATCGGGAACGTCCAAACGGCCTTTCGGGCTCTGCGCGAGCGGGCCGCAATCCCACGGCTCGCGAGCGGCCGTGGCCCGCGGATTCATGACATCCGCCACAGCTTTGCTGTCCGGACCCTGATCGATGCTCATCGCGAAGGAGCCGACGTCGGTCGGCGGCTGGCGCTGCTTTCGACCTATCTCGGGCACGTCGACCCCGCCAGCACCTACTGGTATCTCGACGCGTCGCCGGAGCTGATGGCGCTGGCCAGCGCGCGTCTGGAGAGCTACCTGAACGCCCCGGTCCCCGGAGCGGGCTCATGAGCGCGCTGGCATCTGCGCTGCAGGGGTTCTTCAGCGAGCACCTGCAAAACCGCCGCCGGGCGAGCCCGCACACGATCGCCGCCTACCGCGACAGCTGGCGGATGCTCCTGCGCTTTGCCTCCGAGCAGCTTGCAAAAGAGCCATCGCAGCTCGATCTGTCCGACCTCGACGCGCCGATGATCGCCGCCTTCCTCGATCACATCGAGCGTGAGCGTCGATGCAGCATCCGCAGTCGAAACGCCCGGCTCGCCGCGATCCGGGCGCTTTATCGCTACGCCGCCCTCGACCATCCCGAGCATGCCGCCACGATCGAGCGGGTGCTGGCGATCCCGGCGAAGCGCCACGAGCGCACCCTGGTCACGTTCCTGGAGGACCGGGAGCTGGAGGCTCTGCTCGCAGCGCCCGATCTGACGAGCCGAGTCGGTCGCCGCGACCGCGCGATGATCCTGCTCGGCGCCGAGAGCGGACTGCGCGCCTCGGAGCTGACCGCTCTGCGGTGGGCGGATCTGGAGCTCGGCCGCGGCGCGCATGTGCGCTGCCTCGGCAAGGGACGAAAGCACCGGGTCACGCCGCTGGGGGCGCAGTGCACGGCGGTGCTGATCACCTGGCAGCGCGAACAAGGAGTAGATCCGGCGGCGCCGGTGTTCGCGAGCAACCGCGGCAGCGCGATCAGCCGCGGCGGGTTCGCTCGCCGGCTGGCGCTGCACGGCGAGAGGGCCGGCGAGCTCTGCCCCTCGCTGGGCTCGAAACGGATCACCCCGCACGTGTTGCGCCACACTGCCGCGATGCGGCTCCTGCGCGCGGGCGTCGACGTCTCGGTGATCGCGCTTTGGCTCGGGCACGAGCAGATCGAGACCACGCAGGTCTACCTCCACGCCGACCTCGCGCTCAAAGAGCAGGCGCTGGCGAGGACGACGCCGCCCGGCGTGGAGCCGGGCCGCTACCGCGCCCCTGACGAGCTGCTGGCGTTCCTCGACGGGCTGTGATTATGTCGATTCCTACGCGGCGATCACCGCTTGTCATGCGGGACTCGGAGCCTTTGTCGGCATAATCCGGAAGTCCGCATAATGCGCCTTATGTTGATATCAACATAAGGCGCACCTACGGAGGAACTTTGAAGCATTTGCCGAGCGGCCGCGGGCGCCGGGCAAGCACGGGCGCAGGGTCGCGAGCTTGCTCGGCAAGGTAATGGTCACCGCGCGCGAGGCTGCCGAGCGCGGTGAGAGTCTCGACTGGACAGACGGCGCTCTCGCGCCGCTGCACATCGAGCTGCTCGATGCGGTCGAGGCCGGCGAGCGCTCGCGCGATTCCGAACTCTCGGGCCTTTGCGGAAAGGTGCTCGACATCTGGCCGGCGCTGTGGAGCTTCACTCAGATTCCCGGGGTAGAGGCGACCAATAATGTGGCCGAGCGAGCAATCCGCCACGCGGTCCTTTGGCGCAAGTGCTCCGGCGGGACCGGCTCGGCTGAGGGTGAGCGGTTCGTCGAGCGCCTGCTTTCGATGCGCGAGACCTGTCGGCTGCAGGATCGCCCCCTGCACGGCTACCTGGTCGAGGTGCACCGGGCTCGGCTTGGCGGCGGGATGATCCCGAGCCCGCTCGACGCTGCCGCCTGAGCCGCCTTGACTCGATTCGGGTCCCGCGGCCGATCAGGCACGCGTGTTTTCGAAACGCTCTGGGTCAAGCTCCGGCCACAGTGGCCGTCAGATCAGCGGCTCGGGGTGGGGGTAGGTGAACGGCTACCTCCGAAAGTCGAGGAATCAAGCGGGTTGAGCCGGACCGCGATCTAGGCTCCCCCGCCGTCGGCTTCGGCCGGTGCGATGTCCTCGGCTGACAAGATCGGGTCCGACCTACGCAGCAAGAACTTGCCGTCGAGGCGCTCCTCGGCGCGGATCGCACCGCGATCGATTCGGGGCAGGCCGCCATGCGTTTGGCGCAAAATGCGCTTGAGGCCGCGCTTCGTCCCAAGGCGAGCGGCGAGCTTTGCCCGCTCGGCCGCGGGCAGCGCATCGGTGTCCTAGAGCGCGTCTTGAAGCTGGACGACGCGAACGGCCCGGGCGGGATTGCGGCAGATCACAAAGCGATCACGCATCGTCCCCTCATCGACCCGCACCCGTTCTACTCGAGGTTGCTGGCGACGGTACGGTAGGTAGCGGCCCTGCCCGGACAGAGCGACTCTGGCCTCCGTTGTCGGTCGCAACTTCTCGCCGATCATGTAGTGGCCCCCGGCGCGCTGCAGGTAGCGGCGGCTCGGCGGATTGGAAGCCACGATCTGCGACCCAGACGACCCGGCCAGGCTTCCAGGCGCGCAGCTCGTCTTTGATATGAGCTGTCGGATCAGGCGCGAATCGGCGGATGGATCACCCCGTCTTCGTTGAGGCGGATCTCTCGCGCTCGAAGTAGGTCGGGGTGGTGTCGAAGTACAGGGATGCCCATTGCGGCTGCCCCCGTGTCTGCTACGGTCCGCCCGGTTAGGCGATGAGCAGGGTTCAGTTGTGTATTCGGAGGCGCCAACCCGGCGTCGTCGGGTGGTCGTTTGGCGCCATCGCGATCGCCGCGGCTTGCCTATCTGCCCCGGCTTTCGGGTTCCGTGACTTCGAGGTTCGCTACGAGACCGAAGCCCGCGGCGAGATCACGATGGCCGCGAACCCAGTCCTGACCTGCACACCCTCTCCAGGTGCCGAATGCGTCGACGCGCGCCGCGGCACCGGAGCCCGGCTC
>JAHEXU010000203.1 GCA_023251975.1 bacterium
CTCAGGGTGAGGAGGTGCTCGCCGGTGGTGGGGTCCCAGATCCGGATGGTGCTGTCGTCGGAGGCGGTGGCGAGCTGGCGGGAGTCGGGGGAGTAAGCGAGGGCGCGAACGGAGCGGGTGTGGCCGCTCAGGGTGAGGAGGTGCTCGCCGGTGGTGGGGTCCCAGATCCGGATGGTGCTGTCGTCGGAGCCGGTGGCAAGGTGGCGGGAGTCGGGGGAGTAGGCGAGGGCGCGTATTCCGCCGAACGCGCGGGTAAGGTAAGAGTGTGGGGGAAAGGCATGACCTGCAGCCTGCCGGGCGCCCCCAAACGCCAAAGCGGAGGCCCCGTCGTCCCGTGCTGGCGCCCCGATCGGCGCGGCGCCGCCGCTGTCCCCCAGGTGCCCGCTTGGATCAGTTGGCCACTCGACCCCGTCCAGGCTCGTCCGCAGCCATTGGGTGCGATGCGCCTTGGCGGCGCGCAGGTCGAGTTCCCGACCGCGAACTTGACGAAAAACCACCCCAGTCAAGTCGGCGTCGCTGAAATCGAGGTCGGTCAAGCGGGAGTCGTGAATCTCGGCGCGCTCAAGCCGAACCGACTCAACCCGACAACGATCGAGCCAGACCCGTCGCAGTCGGCAGTCACGAAGATCCGCCCCGCGCAGGTCCGCGGAAATCCGAACCGGCGGCGCATCCTCGGGCCCATCGAAGCTAAATCCGCGCAGCTTCGCGCCGCGGAGATCAAACCTGTCCAACCCCAGCAGCAGCCTCCCCTCCGCCGCCGTTCGAGCGCAGAACCGGAACACGAGCTCCGAGGTCCGCTCGCGATACGGTGCCCGCATCGCCGACAAACCGGCGATGCAAGCCTCGCGATCGGCCGCCGACTCCACCATGTCGGCGAGGAAATCAAGCGTCTCCGGACTCGGGTCGGGCAGGTCCCAAGCAGCCGCCAACCCAACCGCATCCGGCTGGATCAAGGCCCGCTTCAGCGCCCGGGCGAGGAAGTACTCGAGCAGCGAGGTGTGCGCGAAGGCGAACTCCTCGGCGCCGGGGCGAACGATGAAGGTCGCGGTCCGAAGATCCTCGGAAAGGGTCTCGATATCGCGCTTCTCCTCGGCGTGCCAGCGGCCGAGCCGATCGTCGCCCCGCAGCCGGTCGATCAACCAATCGTCGAGATCGGAGTGATGAATCGAACGAGATCCGGCGGTCCAGATCTTCAGCGCCAACTCCTCCATCAGGGCCGGCTTCAGGTCGCGCCGGAAGCGGTGCTTGCCCGCGTCACGAACGAGCCACTGGTCGACCAAGGTGTCGTAAAGGACGGCGGCGTTGATCCGCTTGCCCGCGGTGATCTGAACCTCAAGCTCGCCGATCATCCCGCTGACCAATCGCAGGTTGTATGGCCGCTTGACCAACTCGGAAAGGTTGTGCACCTGGCTGATGCAGGCGAGTGCTCGATCAACCTCGGGGCCCCCATCCGCTGCCTTGCGCCGCAGATACTCGGCCACCTGCTTGGGGCCGAACGGAAGCAGGTGAACCGCACCGTAGTCGCCGGCCTGAATCGACTCGCGGCCCTCGCCGAGGAAAAACCCGCGCTGGTCGCTCAATGCCCGGAAGTAGTGACTACGACAGGTAAAGATCGCTCGACCAAGGCTCGATCGGTCGCGCGGCTCGTCCGACAGCTCGACCGGGAGAATCGACCACAGCGCTCGGACAAATCGCTGTCCGGCCTGCTCGTCGAGGTGAACCAGAACCTCGTCGAGCCCGTCAAAGATGACGATCGCCCGCCTGCGGCGGACATGCTCGATCAGATCGGCGCTCCCGACCGGCAGATCACCATCGGGAAGCCGACTCTTTGCGTAGTTCAAGAGGTCGTCGAGGATCTGCTCAAGCGTCGGGTCCTTCAGCTTGATCGGGCCGAGTGCCCTCAGGTCGAGGAGAATCGGTAGCCGTGTCAGACCCCGAGGCTCGGCCTTGCGCTTTTCTAGTAGATCCTTCGCAAACACCTGACAGGCTGTGGTCTTTCCCATCCCGTACTCACCAAACAGCGCCAGGTAAGGCGTTGCCTGGTCCGTGTCGGCCCATTTGGCCATGAACTCTTGGACCGGGAAGCTCTGACGGACGGGCGTCGGCTCGGAGTTCAGGTCGAGATTGAACACCGACGCCTCCGCGCCTGCGTCATATACCGTCGTACCGACGGGGTCTGGGTCCTTATCGCCTCGAGAGCCGCGATCGTGGCTGTCACCCTCCTGCCGGTACGCGCTCAGTTCGATCAAATGGCCCGCCAGCCGCTCGATCGACGAGCGGCGGCCCGTAAGAGCATCCTCGACCGTCGTCTGCACCAAGTTGGTGAACGCCTCACGACGTGATCCCGCCCGTTCAAAGGAGTCTCCGTCCAGGGTTAGGACCAGCTCAACGCTGCGCCAGTTCCGGCCGAGGTCTTTGACCGCAACCGGGATGGAACGCGCCCCTTCGGCCAGTTCGAGCGTCGCACCGAGATGTTTCGCGGTCAGGAGCCGCACCACCAAATCGGCCTGAGCGGCTCGCTGTTCGGATAAATCAAGCCGCTCGCCGGAGTCCAGCCTGAAATCCGAGACCTCGGCATCGACCGAATCGGAGAGCTCGAACCGATCGCGCAAATCGACGCACAACTTCTCGACCAGAGCGTCGTTCGGATCACCGTCGATGTAGACCCTGCGGATGTCGCGCCCAGCCGGTGCGTCGATTGGGTCGGGTCCGGGCCGCTTGTTGATCATCAGATTCGTCACCTGCTCAAACGCGGCGGTCGTCTTCCCGTCGGACTCAAATCGAACCCACCGATCACATGGGTCGGCGCCGCGGCGATCCTCGACTAACACCCTGATTCCAATCCCATGCTTTTTGCCTGCCTTCTTGATCGCTTTACGAAGTGCGCGAAACGACTCCAGCGGGTCACCACCGCCGGTCGGCGCCAACGCCAGGACATCGGCCATCACCAGCTCATCAGCGTCGCCCCCCTCGGCGGCCAGCCTGGCGAGAGCCTCCACGCGGTCGTGGTTTTCCCGGCCCAAGGTTGCTGCAACCTGTCGAAGCTCCGACGCCGCGAAGCCAAGCGAGACTGGCGCCGAACTCACAGCTCCGCCCGGAAACGCTTCACCATCGAGGTGACCAACCCGTCAACGAGTTCGCCCCGCTCCCCCTCAGAAAGCTGGGAGAACCACCGCGGGTCGTCGCCGCGATCGTTGCGGAGGCGGTGGATCTGAAGCTTCTCAAGCCCCCTCAAGTCGTGCAGTTGCAGATTGACCGGCGCAAGGCCGACCGGGAAGGCGAGCCGGTCGGACCCAAGAAAGAACTCAAGTTCTTCGAGGCACTGCCGACGGCCGAGGAACGCGGGTGAGAGCAAAAATATGCCAAACGCGGCATCGTCGCATTTTTCCTTGATCTTCTCATCCCAACAAATGCCAACCTCGAGCCGCAGATACGTCCAAGCGTCGATGTCGTATTCGTTCAGCGGGGTAACGCGTTCGTTGAGCAAATCGATGAACTCACCGGCGAGCTCCCGATTCTTCTCAGCGGAGCTGATGAAACCATTGACGGATATCCGTGCTTTGCTCATGCGACCGAGCATACACCGCCCGCCCGCCTCATGCTCCCCGCCTACCCCGCCTAGCTCCCCGCCTCGCCGATCGGCGCAAAGGCTTAACCACCCCGCGCCCCGGCGGAGGGCCGGGGCGCGGGGTTTGGACCGGTTTGATGGCGGGATCGGTTCTCAGTGACGACGAGGATCAACGTAGAGGTCGTCGACCCACCAGGTCCCCTTCAGCGCGGTGAATCGAACCAGGACTCGACGTTTTCCCTGCTCGGCACCGGCCAGCTCCGGCTTCAGCAGCAGGTCGTCGCTGATCTTCCAGCCCCGCAGAGGGGCTATCCCGGAGTTCGGGGTTACGCGTCCGACTGTAACCCAGCCGCTGTTGACATCGGGGTAGTTGACCTCGACCAACAGCTCCGGGTTCCAACCCCAGTTGGCGGTTGCCATTCGGGCATGCGGAAAGTCGAGGTTGATGCAGGTCAGCGGCGTTGTCGCGCTTCCACGGGTCGGGATCAGCAGCGACCTCTTGTCGGCCTGACCGTGGATGCCGTGGGCGTTGGAAAACCAGCTGACCCTGGCGCCGCCGGTCATCGTCCAGCCGGGCGCGCCGTTCTCGAAGGCACCACCGGGGGCGAGGTAGTAGTCGCGCTGATCACCAAACGGCAAAAACGGCTGGGTGAAAGCGACCTGGTCGCAGATCGCGGCAGATTCGGCGGTTTCAACGTAGGCGGTGTCGGCGAGGCCGGGCAGGGTAGTAATCGCGAGGGCCGCGACAAGCGCGCTCCCGATCGCTGCCAAGCGCGGCGTCCAAATGCCGAAGCGCTTGTTCTTGGGTGAGTTCATTTCGTCCTTGGTTCGAACTTGATCCCCGCACCGGTCAGAAGCGGAGCCGCCCTTCCGTTGGCGGTGTTGACGGGCAAGCTAGGGGGTCGGGGTCGCCAGGGCAACTCCAGTGACCACCTTTGGACGGATGTCGAGCCCCCCTACACCAGATGGGTTACCCCTGCAAAGGGAGGGGTTCTGGGCCGCGCCGACAAACGCCGCGCGGACCAAATCATCGGCGCGACACAGCACAGGGCCGGTTCGACGGATGTCCGACTCGCTGCCCCAATTTCCCAACTGGATTACAAGGCGGTCTGTCACGAATTCACGAATCAAGCCGCCGGTCGGCGCGCGGGAGGTGGATGGACAAGCGGCTGGCCGCGTTCCGACGGCGCCTTCTGGCCACGATCATCCTGACGGGTACGCGGCCCGTCGAGGACCTCGCCATCGCTTCGGGACTCTACGGCGCGGAGTCCGTGAAGTCGGGCCGACCGAATGGTCCGCACAAGGTGGCGAGGGAGGCTTCGGCGATGTGCTTTTTCGAACTCAACGCCACAACGTAAAACGCCGGGCCGACCAAGCGGTCCGCACCAGGTGGCGCCGGAGGCTTCGACGGGCGTGCACAACGCAAAACGCCTTGCTCGAGTGCGGGAGTCAGTGACGCCGCGGGTCGATGTAGATGTCGTCGATGCTCCAGCCGCCATACAGGGCGGTGAATCGAACCACCGCGTTGCGGTTCGCGGCGGCGCTTCCGCCGTACTCTGGGTGCAGCATCACGTCGTCGCTGATCTTCCAGCCGGAGCGGCCCGGATTGAGGCCGGACGCGGCGCCAAGTCGAGCAACCTCAACCCAGCCGGTCGCCTGGTCGGGATACTGGACCTCGATTTTCAAGACCGCGTCGCTGCTCAGCGCCTGCTGGACCAATCGCAGGTGCGGATATTCGAGCGTGACACAGGTCAGCGGCGTCACCGCCGAGCCCCACTTCGGGATCGACAGCGAGTAGCTATGGCGCGTACTCGTGACATTGAGCGCGT
>JAHEXU010000204.1 GCA_023251975.1 bacterium
CCATCAGGGCGTTGTCAACGTTGAACTGACCGATTAGCGGAACCGAGACATCGACCGCAATCCCGGGACCGAGGCAGCGAAAGCGCGATCCGGTTGCGTCGAATTCGACCCGCTCGGCGCGAATCTCGGCCGCGGCGCCAAGCCGCGAAACCGTCAGCGCCGGTGCCACCGACCCGAGCGCCGCGCGCTCGGCGACCACTCGCACGCCCCACTCGTCGTCGACGTTGACCACCGCCTTCGCGGCGGCCGCGGTACCGCGGCCGCCGCAGAACAAAATCCGCTTGGCGGCGAAGTAGTCATCCATCGACGGGTGAAAATCGAGGTGGTCCTGGGTCAGGTTGGAGAAGGCGCCGAGCTCGAAGCGGACCCCGACGGTCCGGGCCAGCTCCAGCGCGTGCGAGGAGGCTTCGAGGACGCAGGCGCAATCACCGCTGTCGAGCATTCGCCGCAGCGCCTGGTGCAGCTCGAGCGACTCCGGAGTGGTTCGGCTGACCGGCTCCTCAACCCCGCCAACGATCTGCTTGACGGTACCGATCAGACCGCACCTGATCCCTGCTTCTTCGAGGATCGACCTGACCAGGTAGCAGGTGGTGGTCTTGCCGTTGGTCCCGGTGATCGCAAGGACCCGCAGTTCGGCACTGGGCGAACCGAAGAAACGGTCGGCCAGCAGCCCCATTGCAGCGCGGGCGTCATCGACTTGAAACTGAGCGATCGCCGCGTCAAGTTCGAGTTGGCGCTCGACAACCAGCGCGACCGCCCCTGCGGCGACCGCTTTTTCCGCGAACTCGTGGCCGTCGCTTGCAAAGCCGGGCACACAGATAAACAGGCAGCCCGGCTCAGCCCGGCGACTGTCATAGGCGATCGAGTCGATCTCGACGGCTTTGTCGCCGCGGATCAATTCACCGTTGGGGACCGCCGCGATCAACCCCTCGAGCCTCATCGCGGCGCATTGTAGGTGCCGCGCGCCGACCGTTTCGGAGCCGCAACCGACCGCGGGCAAAAATCCCCGCAGCGGCGCGACGCGGCGGCGCCGGCTGACTCGCCAGGCGTCTCGGGCGCCGGGTCTTTAACTCAATGGATCCGAACCCGACGCTTCGCGGTAACGAGGTGACCAAACGCATCCCGGCCCCGCGCCCGCATCGCGTAGGGCCCCGCCTGCACGCGCCGCCCGTCGATCGCGCTGAGCCGGACGCAGCGCCTGCCGATCGGGTGGGAAAACCGTCCGCTCGTCGCGACCCGGCCCTTGCGAGCGCCAAACAGCGAGATTCGCTCGTTGAGGATCGCGGCACCCAGTGCGTGCGCGCAGACCCGGACACGGTCACGATCGGCCCGGCGCATCCGGAGCTTGAGCCGCGCTTTTGGGGCAAAGGTGACGGCCTGAGTTGTGAAGTAGGCACCGGTTCCCTGACCGGCGAGCTGCGAAGCAGCCGTGTACTGCTGATCGGGGTGGGGTCCGCCGAGATCGACGCTGAAACGAAGGCGCCCGTGTCGAGAAGGCTGGACCGTCTCGGTCGCGCCATCGATCGTGACATCAACCGCTCGAAGATGGCGGAACAGCGGCGCCGTCTTGACCTCGGTCATCCCAGAGCCGATCAAGCTGACACCAGTTCGGCCCGCCGACCTCAGTCGCAGAAATTCGAGCGCTCGCTCGGGGTCGGCGCTGACCCTCCAGTTCCAGACCGTAAACCGCGGCTCGATCGAGCGGTAGTCGAAGCTGGTCGGCCGCCGCGGCGGATCGGCGAAAACCTGCTCGAACACCGCCAGAGTGTCGATCACCTCGCGCCTGAAGTTCGGAGCCGTGTGGCAGCCTCGCCCGTAGTCCTTCCAGTAATGGGTAATCCCGAGGGCGTCGAGCTTCGCGTGCAGGTTGACGCTCGCCATGTGGACGCCCCCCTCGACGACGCAGGAGGGGAGATCGCCCGACCCCGCCCCCTCTCCGATCGCCGGGTTGGGCACCCCGTTTGCGGTCCTGACCTGGAGATCGAGAAACCGCAGATTGTCCGCCAGGTCGGTCGGGTTGTGACCGCGCCAGCGCACCTCCTGGGTCGCCCGCGGCCCGTAGATCGCGTCGGCCGCCGCACCGTCGAAGGTCGAGCTGGCCGACAGAACGGCGCCGTTGGCCGGAAGGTTGCTGTCAACCGCGCCCGACAGGGTGGCGGCGGCGGCGAACAGGTCGGGGTGGCGGGCCGCGAACATGATCGACCCGTATCCGCCCATCGAGATCCCGAAGACGGCGCGGTGGGAGCGATCGGGGATCGTCCGAAAGCGGGCATCGATCAGCGGGATCAGCTGGTCGATCACGAACGTCTCGTACATTGGCGGGCCGAAATCGCCGTCGTTATACCAATCGCTCCAGTAACCGCTGTTCGAATCGGGTGAGATCAGGATCGAGGGGTAATCCCGGGTCAGGCTCTGGCCATCGAGGAAGCTCTCGAAGGTGTTGTAGTTGTTCATCGTCCCGGCCGTGAAATAGGTGACCGGCCACCGGCGCGATCGATCGGCGCGATAGCCGGTCGGCAAAAAGACGTGGACCTTGGTCGGCTCGACGAAAGCCGGGGTGTCGATCGTGATCTCGAGCAGACGATCGGTGACCCGCTTCTGGTCGATGATCCGAGCCTCACCGCCGCTCGCCGGGCTCGCCGAACCGGCCGCCGGAGGGCCCGCGAGCAACGCCGTAGCCAGCGATGCGACAAGCAAACCGCTCCGCGGCCGGGCACGCTCGCCGAATCGCGCCTTCGCCGCCATCACGCCACCGTCAGCTCCCGGGCGAGGCGTTCGCGGCTGCGTTGCCACAACTCATCGAGAGCCGCGCCGTTGTCGCCGACGCTGACCGCAGCAGCGCGAGGCCACGGATCGTCGCGAGCGCAAAGACCAGGGCGTCGGTGAAACCGGGACGACGCGCGATCGCTCCGACGACCTGCTCGGCGCGTCCTGAGATCGCCGCCGCGACATCGCGTTCAACCTTCTGAAGCTGCTCGCTGAGCGCCGGGTCAGAGCGCGACGCGACCCAGAGTTCAAGCGTCGCGTCAAAAAGCGGGCCCCGATGCTCCTCCCAAAGCAGGTCGAGCCACCCTTCGATCGAGTCGGCATCGGCCACCCTACTCGCCTCCACTCGCGCCTTGGCGAGGTGGGCGACCGCAGCGCCGAGCAGCTCGTCGCGGGTCCGGAAGTAAGGAATCTGGGCACCCCGGGAGAGACCGGCCAACTCGGCGATCCGCCCCGTCGTGGTCCCGGCGTAGCCCCATTTGACGAGCGAGTCGATCGTCGCGTCGAGCAGCGCGACGCGCGTCGCCGCCCGGCGCTCGGCCTGGGTCCGGGGTTCTGGTCGCGACGCCGAAGCTAAATCCAGCGTCGCCGTGCGCCTACCCACAACCGACCAACCGATTGCGTCCTGGGCCGCCGCGGCAGCGATCTCGGCCCGGACCACCGCTCAGGCGGTCGTCGCCAACCCCGCCGCGGAGTCGATCAACTCCGGCGGCACCGTGGAGATCGTCGTCCTCGGCGCCGCCCCGAACGGCGTCGAACCCACCTCCGCCGATAATGCGGTCGGCGCCGCCGCGCCCCCGCAGCGTGTCGGCGCCGCGATTGCCGCGCAGCTGATCGCGACCGGCCCGACCGTTGAGAACGTCAGAGCCACGACCCGCCTTGAGGATGTCCGCGCCCGCACCGCCGCTGATCGTGTCGGCGCCGCGACCGCCACAGATCAGGTCATCGCCACCACCGGCCATGATCCGGTCCTTCCCAGCCGTCGCGACGATGACATCATCACCGGCGGTACCGATCGTCGCCGTGGCGGGGATTGCGACGATCGTGGCCGATGTCCTATGCCCGCTGCGGCTCGCGCAAGACGGGTCGGCGCTTCGGGTTGTCGAACACGGCGACGCCGTGCCGCTTTTGGTGTAGCGCGAGAAGAAGCGCCATGAAATCTCGGCGCCGCTCGGACCGCTCGGGTCGGTGAAGTTCGCCAACTCCGGATCGGTTGAACCGCCCGACCAGAAATGGTTCATCCCATCGACCAGCCAGCGCTCGCCGATCTCACAACCGTCGGGGTCGAGGTAGGTGCGCACGCTCGCGTCATAACCGCCGGGCTTCAGGACCCTCCGAACCGATGCCGGGGTCAGCGAAATCGGGGCCGCTTGCGTCCCACCGAGAACGAGATTGTTGGTACGCAGCCCTTGCTCGAGCGCCTTGTCGGCGCAGGCCGGCGAGATCCCCTGGTCTGCATCTCCCCCGATCACCAACCGCGGCACGACCCGCGCCCGCTGACCCATCTCCTCCCGAGCGAGCTGAGCACTGACGGCAACCGGGATTCCGGGCGCGCCAACCAAGCAGGTCCCATCGGCGTAGGCGCCACCGGCCATGATCCCGACGGCGGCGAACAGGTCGGGGTAAGCCGCGGCCATGATCGAGGTCATGAACGATCCGGCCGACATCCCCATCATGTAGACGCGCTCGGGATCAACGCTCCAGCGCCCCATCACGGCCCGCGTCATCGCGGCGATCGCCGCGGCGTCGCCGGAATCGCGGTGCCAGCTCGCCGGGCTCGGGAACTGCCAACAGCGGCGCGCCGGCGCGGGTTGCGATGCCTCGAACTCGTTGACATCGGGGTAAAGGACGACAATGCCCTCGCGTTCGGCGAGCGGGTTGTAGAGGTTGGCGCGCATCTGCTGCTCCGCCGTCGTCTGGCAGCCGTGAGCCATCACCAGCAACGGTGCCGCACGAGCCGCGTCATACGACCTTGGCACGTAGACGAGGTAGGAGTACTGCATCTGCCCCGAGCCGTAGGTAAAGCTCCGCACCGTGCCCGGATCCTTTTGCTCGGCGGCGTCGGCATCGGCGCTACTCGCCCCAAGGAGCGACCCGACGCAGAGCGCCAGCGCGACCGCAAGCCCCCGGCGCAGAGCGCCGCGGCACCGTCCCGGCAGACCATCGATGCCACCGCGTCTAGCGCTCCACTTAGTAGTTATGCCAATCATCGCAACCAAATTACCATGCAGGGCTGCATCTCAGTGCCAGCAACGTGGCGAGGGTCGCGGCCCCGACCCGACCAAAGACGCGCTTGGCCGTGCTGGCAACGCTTCGACCCGCGCCGCCGGAGGTTGGCCTCCCCGCGCAGCCCCCCCTCCTCTACACCGGCCGCCTCCAGCCAGGGTCTGCGAGCCTGCGAGCCGGGGTGTAGAGCGCCAGCCAGCTTGACCACGGCCGCGCCACCTATCGTGACGACGCAGCGGCCAACAAAAAGCCCGGCCATAGGCCGGGCTTTTCAAACGCCAATCCGCGCCAATCCGCGACATCCGCAACAACTACTCCCCAAGCACCTCCGCCACCGCCGCCTGCGCCGCCGCCGCATCGACGATCGACTTGTTCTGGGCATAGGTCGCCACCAGCGCCTGCGTC